>NZ_JBXFWM010000035.1:0-42948 GCF_056856655.1 Stenotrophomonas sp. STEN033 | reverse complement strand
CACGGCCGCGCGGGGGTGCGGGGGGTGGGGGGTGGGCGGCCGCGGGGCGGCCGGTTCGCGGGCCGCCCGCCCCCCCCCCGCCCCCCCCCCCCCCCCCCCCACTACCGTGGATGCGCTTCAGCGGATACGTACCGGCAACGGGATGTTGCACAGGTCGATATGGCCGGCGGCGCGCTTGTAGAAGCCGTCAACGCGGTTGCGGCGGGCTTCCACCGCATCGGCGAAGGTCTTGGAATCGGTGCGCAGTACCTGCAGTTTTACCCGCTGTGCTTCCGGCAGCTCGCTGGCCAGGGTGATCGCCTTGATCGGCGTACGCTGTGCGGGGTCTTCGTAGAAGCCCATCGGGTCGGGGCCACGCTTGATGGTGCTCAGCAGTTCCATGCCCTTGAGCACGCGGCCGACCAGGGTGATGTTGCGGTCCAGCTGGCGCGGCGATTGGCCGGTGACCACATAAAGCTCCGCACCGACGCTGCTGTCCTCGTCGTTGTTGCGACCAGCGCCGAGCGCACCATAGCAATGCGCCAACCAGGCATTCTTGCCATCGCTGCCAACGGCGAAGTCGCCAACGAAGCCGGTGCGGGGGGCCCAACCATCGCGGTCGGGCAGGGCGGTGAAGGCCAGGCCTTGCAGCGGTCGCTGGAATTCGGCGGGCAGATGAGACTTGGCGCTGCCCATCGATTTGGCTTTGGCCGCGTCGTCGGCATCGGCGTCGCCGAACTGAACAACGAAGTTGTCCTGCGAGCGGTAGATGCTCAGTCCATCCCAGAAGTGCTCCCTGGCCATCGTGCGGATATTGCCGGCGTGCTCGGGGGCGAACTGCGGGGCCAGCTCGATGATGACGCGGCCGCCTTCCAGGTCCATGTACAGCGTGTTTTCCGCCGCCGGGGTGTGCCAGTCGCTGGCCGGCGCGGCGTCGATGATCTCCTGGGCGCTGCGGTACTTGGCGGGGGCGTCGGCGGCCAGCAGGGGCAGCGGGGACAGCGACAGGGCCAGGGCAAGCAGGCAGGGACGTAACGTCATCGGGCGCATTCCAGTTGGGTGTAGGCCGATTCTGCGCGATTGGCCGGGGCACCCGCCAGCGCCGTGACGGCGGTAGGGGTGACTACCGGCATATTCGCTATAGCGAACTAAATACTAGTATTTGCTTCAGGCTAGTTGGCGGGAGTGAAGGCCATGACGGAGTTGGATGCACATCTGCGCAAGTTCCAGAAGGAATTGAGCACAGGCACGGTGTCGCTGGCCCTGCTGGCGGTGCTGGCCAAGGCGCCGGAGCCGCTGTATGGCTACCTGATCGCCAAGGAGCTGGAACGGATAGGCGATGGGGTGCTCAGCGGCAAGCAGAGCGCGCTGTATCCGGTGCTGCGCAACCTGGAAGCTGCCGGCCTGCTGGAAAGCCATGTGGAGCCTTCGGTGGCGGGGCCACCGCGGCGCTACTACCGCATCAATGACGACGGTCGCGCCGCGCTGCGGCAGTGGGTCGCCGCCTGGAATGCCACCCGCGACTCGGTCGAGTCCGTACTGGAAGGGATCAAATGATGAATACCGAACACAACACGCGACCGCTGCCGACCACCATCCCCGAATACCTGGACCAACTGCGCGCGGCATTGGCAGGTGCCGACCTGGCGATGATCCAGGACGCGCTGTACGACGCCGAGGAATACCTGCGCTCGGAGCTGGCCGAACAGCCGGGCAAGAGCGAGGCCGAGGTGATTGCCGGTGTGGCCGGCAGTTATGGCGCGCCGGAAGAGGTGGCCGAGATCTACCGCGAAACCGAGGTGACAGTGAACCGCGCCCTGCGCACGCCGCGCCCGGCATCGCGTGTCATGCCAGCAGCTGCTGCGGCGGTGGCTGACGCGAGCGCGTCCCCGGTTGAGCCAGGTGTCGCCGCATCGGTGCGCACGCCAGCGCCGCGATCCTTGCTGGCGCGCTTCTTTGGCGTGGCGCTGGATCCGCATACCTATGGCGCGCTGTTCTACATGCTGCTGTCGCTGGCCACCGGCATCTTCTTCTTTACCTGGGTGGTGACCGGCCTGTCGGTGTCGGTGTCCTTGCTGATCCTGATCATCGGTATCCCGATCCTGCTGTTGTTCCTGGGCTCGGTGCGGGTGTTGTCGCTGGTGGAAGGGCGCATCATCGAAACCATGCTGGGCGTGCGCATGCCGCGCCGGCCCACCTATACCGATCGCAGCCAGGGTTGGCTGCAGCGCATCGGTGCGATGTTCTCGGACGGCCGCACCTGGCTGACGATGCTGTACTTCGTGCTGATGCTGCCATTGGGGATCCTGTATTTCACCGTGGCCACGACCTTGTTGTCGACGTCGCTGGCGCTGGTATTCGCCCCTGTGGCTGCACTGTTCACCAATGAGGCAATCGGCATCTGGATCGACGGCGTCAATGTCGGCAGCTCCTTCTGGCTGTGGCCTTTGTCGGTGGGTGTTGGCGTGCTGCTGCTGTTTGGCACGCTGCATCTGGCGCGAGGCATCGGCAAGCTGCATGGCGCGATGGCCAAGCATCTGCTGGTGCGCTTGTAAGCGCCGCTTTTCGAGGGAACGTAGACGAGGGCGCCAACGGCGCCCTCGTTTTTTGTAGTGCCGGGCCATGCTCGGCAGGGGCTTTCCCGGTAAGGCCTCTGCCGAGCATGGCTCGGCGCTACCACGCGCTATGCTGGTGCCGGATTTTTCAAGGAGAACACCATGGCCGGCAAAGGCTGGTTCTACGTGGCGCTGACCTGCCTGTTCGAGTTGGTCTGGGTGTATGGCTTCAACGTGGCTGCCACATGGTGGCATTGGATTCCGATCATCGTGGTGATCGTGGTGGACTTCCATTGGCTGGCCAAGGCCTGCGAATCGTTGCCCACCGGCACGGTGTACGCGGTGTTTGCCGCCGTTGGCACGGTGGGTACCGCGCTGATGGATATCTTCCTGTTCGATGGCAGCTTCAGCCTGGCCAAGGGGGTGTTCATGGCGGTGCTGGTGGCGGGCGTGATCGCGCTGAAACTGGCCGATGGCAAGGTGGCTGCCGCGTCTGATGCTAACGGGCCTAACGGGCAGGGAGGCTGACATGGGCTGGTTTCTGGTGATTGCCGCTGCCTTGATGGAGACGCTGGGCGTGATTGGCCTGAAGCGTTACAGCGGGCGCAAGAGTCTGTTGAACGCGCTGATGTTCTTCGGTGGTTTTGGTGCTTCCTTCGTGCTGCTGTACCAGTCCTTCCGCTACATCCAGTTGAGCATTGCCTATGCGGTGTGGATTGGCCTTGGAACCGCGGCCGCGGTGCTGGTGAACATGCTGTTCTTTGGTGAGTCGCGCAGCGCCGCCCGCCTGTTGAGTCTGGCAGTGATCGTGGTTGGGGTGGTGGGCTTGAAGGCGGTGTCCTGAATGCAGAAGGCCCCGGGAGCGCCGGGGCCTTCTGGTTTGCTTGTTAGCTTCGGTAGAACTGCCGTTGCTGTAAACGTCTGGTTTCGGCTTGCCCTCACCCCCAACCCGTGCTCCGTGCCGCGGCCCTTGCGCTGGCGCAAGGGCGCTCGAGTGACCGCGAACCGGTGGTTCGCAAACGGTCCCTCTCTCCCCGCAGGCGGGAGAGGGGCTTACGCAGGGCGGCTCAGCGCTGGGCGCGGCGGCGCAACGGGGTGACGTTGCTGCTGGCCTTCTTTGCTTTTTTGGCAGCCGGCTGCGCGGATTGGGCGCTGAAGAAATCACGCATCTTCGGGTACACCACTTCGCGCCAACGGCGGCCGCTGAAGATGCCGTAGTGGCCGGCGCCTTCGACGATGAAGTGATCACGGCGCGCGGCCGGGATGCCGGTGCACAGCGCCTGCGCCGCTTCGGTCTGGCCGAGGCCGGCGATGTCGTCCAGTTCGCCTTCGATGCTCAGCAGTGCGGTGTCGCGGATGGCCGAAGGATCGACATGTTCGCCGCGCACATACCACTCGCCACGCGGCAGCAGGAACTCTTGGAACACCACGCGGATCGTGTCCAGGTAGAACTGCGCCGGCATGTCCAGCACGGCGTTGTATTCGTCGTAGAAACGGCGATGCGCATTGGCATCGTCCAGGTCCCCCTTGACGAGGTCCGTGTAGAAATCCCAATGCGACATCAGGTGGCGGCTGGGGTTCATCGACATGAAGCCGGCATGCTGCAGGAAGCCCGGATAGACCCGACGGCCCTGGCCCGGATACGGCGCCGGAATGGTGTGGATGACGTTGTTCTCGAACCAGGACAGCGGGTTGCGCGTGGCCAGGTTGTTGACCGCAGTGGGGCTGCAGCGCGCATCGATCGGCCCGCCCATCATCACCAGCGAGCGCGGCGTGGTTTCGCCACGGCTGGCCATCAACGACACCGCAGCCAGCACCGGCACGGTGGGCTGGCAGACGCTGACCACGTGCACGTTCTCGGCACCCAGGTGACGGATGAATTCCTGCACGTACTCGATGTAATCGTCCAGGCCGAACTCGCCCTGTTCCACCGGCACCATGCGCGCGTCCACCCAGTCGGTGACATAGACGCGGTGGTCGCGCAGCAGGGTGCGCACGGTATCGCGCAACAGAGTGGCGTGGTGGCCGGACAGCGGCGCCACCACCAGCACGATGGGCTGCGCCAGCAGGGCCTCGACCTTGGAGGTCTCATTGCTGTGGCGCTTGAAGCGCAGCAGCTTGCAGAAGGGCTTTTCGACCTCGGTGAGCTGGGCGATGGGCACGATTTCGCCATCCAGCTCCAACTCGTGGATGCCCCATTCGGGCTTCTCATAATCCTTGCCGAGGCGATGGAACAGCTCGTTCATCGCCGCGAAGCGATCAGCGCCCGGCATCGACGACCACCAGTGGCCGGAATTATTGAAGAACGCCGCATTTGCCTGCGCCTGGTGAACCCAGGGCGCAAGCAGGTTGCGGGTCAATTCATGCAGTTGATAAAGCATGACGTCCCAATATGTACAGTCATATGATGCTGTGCAGCATAGCGCACTATGACATTTGCGGCGTTAAGCAGGTATCGGCCTTTAGTCGGCCCTTTCCAGCGCGGCGATGTCCTCGCTGAACGCGGGGGCCAGCCAGCAGTGCGAACCGACCGGACGGAAGCCCACCTCGCGCAGCTGGCGCCGGTACCAGCGGGCCGGGCGCTGCTGGAAGCCGTCGTGGTCGCCATGGAATTCGTCCTCGGCGGTGAACAGCTCCAGGAAGGCGACCCCGCCGCACAGCTCGGCCAGGCCCGGCAGGCCCTGGCGCAGCTCGCGGCTGGGCACGTAGTGCATGACGTCCGAGCAGACCAGCAGGTCCACCGGCGCGCAGGGCCGCAGCCACTGGAAATCGCCGAAGCTGGCCAGGTGCAGGTTGCGGGTGCGGCCGTAGCGGCGCACTGCATATTCGCTGCTGTCAAAGCCCATGTACTGCAGCTTGGGCCGCAGCTTGAGCAGCGGCGCACGCCAGGCGGCTTCACCGGCGCCGATATCGAGCACGCTGCGGATCGGTCGTTCAAGGTAGTACTCAGCGGCGGCAACGGCCAACTGCACCTTGCGCGCGAGCCGGGCCGGGCCGCCGATATCGTCGCGGCGGTACCAGCGTTGGAAGTAGTCGGCGTCGTACTGCTTGTCCTGCATGTGCGTGTCTTGTGCGGATGGGCGAAAATGGGGCACATCCTACGCCGCCGATGGAGCCAGCGCATGCAGTCGTACTTTTGGGTCAAGACCTTCCACCTTGTTTTCGTGGTGGCGTGGATGGCGTCGGTGTTCTATCTGCCGCGCATCCTGGTCAACATCGCCGAGGCGGCGGGCCAGCCGCCGGTGGTGGAACGGCTGCAATTGATGGGTAAGCGTCTGTACCGGTTTGGCCATGTGATGTTCGGCATCGCCTTCATCCTCGGCCTGGTGCTGTGGCTGGGCTACAAGGTGCTGCCCGACTTCCCGACCATGGTGGCGCCGGGTGCTGCCGGTTGGCTGCATGCCAAGCTGGGGTTGGTGGTGCTGCTGATGGTCTATTTCACCTTCACCGGGCGCTGGCTGAAGGGCACGCTCAAGGGCAAGGCACTGCCATCGTCGGGCACGCTGCGTTGGTTCAATGAGCTGCCGTTGGTGCTGTTCATTGCCATCGTGTATCTGGTGCTGGCCAAGCCGTTCTGAGTTTTCTGCTGGGCTGCGAAGATCAACGGCACCCCTCCCAACCCTCCCCATGGCTGCGCCAAAGGGAGGGCTCAAGCTCTGCCCCCTCCCTTTGGCGCAGCCAAGGGGAGGGCGGGGGAGGGGTTGAGCTTGTGACCCTTACTGCCCCCGCAAAGCCTCCGCAAACTGAGGATAGGCAAACACATCGTTGTGATCGGCATCAGCGATGGTCACTGCCTGCGCCACACCGGGCCGGAATTCGCGCAACAACCGCAACGAACTCGCATTCGGAATCACCTCATCCCTGCCGGCGATGATCAGCGTGGTGGGCGCAGTGATCCGCGCGGCGTGGCGCCATGAATCGTAGTGATCGCGTAGCAGCAGGCGCACCGGGAAGGCCGGGAACATGCGTGCAGCCAGGCTGCCAATGCTGTCGTAAGGCGTGATCAGAACCAGCCGCTGAACTGGCCGGGCAGCGGCGAGTTGCACGGCGACGCCTGAGCCGAGGCTGCGGCCAACCACGATGATGTCGTGGGGTTGGCTGGTGCTGGTGCCGTCATAGAGCGCCAATGCATCGCTGATAAGCGAGGCTTCGGTTGGTGAGCCGCTGCTGCCGCCATAGCCACGGTAGTGCATCGCGTGGATGGCGGCTTCGGGAAACGCCTGCTGCAGCATTGGCAGCGCCTGCGAGACGTCTTCGGCATTGCCGCCGAAATACAGTACGAGCTGCGTGCTGTGCTGCCTGTTGCTCGAGACGATGATGTCGGCATCGTCGCGTGGCAGGGTCCAGTGCGGTACATCGGCACTGCGCGGGGCCGGGTGGTAGAGCATGCTGCGGGCATTGAAGGCGAGCAGGGCGCAGGCGATCAGGTACATGCTGGCGAGCACGCTGATGGCGATCAACAGGACTTTCAGGCTGGTGATCATGCTGCTTGGCCTCGCCGGGGATGGGGAGAAGGCAGATAACACAGTCCATTTGCGCATCGCGTCGCCACAATCCGATATCCGTGCGCAGGCGCGGGATGCGTTTGTGGGAGCGGCGTAAGCCGCGAAGCCAGTACATCATCAGATGGCAGAGGTGCCAAGGGCTTTGGCAGGGTCAGCTTCGCGGCTGACGCCGCTCCCACAAAAAAAAACAAGCGGGCTCAGCCTGCCGGCGTCAGCTGCCGCAGTTCCTTGCGTGCGGCATCGATCCACGCGCGCTGCGCCTGCTGGTAATAGCGCGGTGAGGTCTCGGCGCGGTCGAGGATGTTCTGCAGTTGCCTGGCCGCCTCGTCGTCGCGTCCGGCGCGCTTGAGCAGCAGCGCATAGCGCAGCCGCGCTTCCTCGCCCGGGTAGCTGCCGATCATCGCCTCGTACTCGTGCAGGGCGGCAGGGATGTCCGCGCTGTCCTCCACCGTGCGTGCATACAGCAGGTGGCCGTCATGCGATCGGAAACCGGGGTTGGCAGCGATCAGTGCTTCCAGCGTCTTGCGCGCCTGTGCCGGCTGCTGCAGGCCGTACTGCGCCTTGGCCAGGCCGAGCATGAGATCGGGATCCTCGCGGTGAATTCCGCGCAGCGCACCTTCATACAACGCCGCTGCCTCGGCGTACTCGCCGCGTTCCAGGTGCTCCTCGGCCAGGCGTCGGCGGTTGTCGGCGGTGTCCGATACCCGCAGGCGTTGGTCTGCCTGGCGCTTGCCACGCTGCGGGTCGATCTGGTCGCGCACCTGGCGCAGGCCGCGTCGCGCCGTCGGGTTGTTGCGCAGGTCCGGCAGCACTTCGGCGATGACGTAGATCAGCACTGCCAGGTAGGAGAACACCAGCAGGATGAAGATCCAATACAGCGGCCGCCCGGTGCGCACCACGTGTACGCAGCAGGCGATCTGCAGCAGCAGCGAAAGCAGAATGATCGGACTCATCCCTGTGTCCTCGGTCTGGAAGCGGCTCAGGCCGCTTCGTAGGCACCATAGCTGCGCAGGCGCTTGTAGCGCTGCTCCAGCAGTTCTTCCACGCTCAGCTTGTCCAACTTGTCCAGCTCGTTGAGCAGCACGGCCTTCAGGCGCTTGCCCATCTGGGTCGGGTTGCGGTGTGCGCCGCCGATCGGCTCGCGGATCACCTTGTCGATCAGGCCCAGGCTCTTCAGTCGCGGCGCGGTCATGCCCAGCTGCTCGGCGGCGTCCTTGGCCTTGCCGGCGTCCTTCCACAGGATGGAGGCGCAGCCTTCCGGGCTGATCGTCGAGTAGACGCTGTATTCCAGCATCAGGGTGCGGTCGCCCACGCCCAGCGCCAGGGCACCGCCGGAGCCGCCTTCACCGATCACGGTGCAGATCACCGGTACCTTCAGCTCAGCCATTTCCATCAGGTTGCGGGCGATGGCCTCGGACTGGCCACGTTCTTCGGCGTCGATGCCCGGCCAGGCACCGGCGGTGTCGATCAGGGTCAGCACCGGCAAGCCGAAGCGCTCGGCCATCTTCATCAGGCGCAGTGCCTTGCGGTAGCCCTCGGGCTTGGGCATGCCGAAGTTGCGCTTGACCTTTTCCTTGGTGTCGCGGCCCTTCTGGTGGCCGATCAGCATCACCGGACGGCCGCCGATGCGGGCCAGGCCGCCAACAATGGCCTTGTCGTCGGCAAAGGCGCGGTCGCCGGCCAGTTCCTGGAACTCGTCGCAGAAGATGCGGATGTAGTCCAAGGGGTAGGGGCGCGACGGGTGGCGGGCCACCTGCAGCACCTGCCAGGAGGACAGGTTGCGGAAGATCTGGGCAGTACGCAGGCGCAGCTTGTCTTCCAGCGCCTTGACCTCAGCATCGACATTGACCGCCGGCCCGGCGCTGGCACTGCGCAGGTCCTTGATCTTGGATTCCAGATCGGCGATGGGTTGCTCGAAATCGAGGTAGTTCGGATTCATCGGAAACCGTCAGCAATGAAAGGGGGAAAGTGTAGCCGAACGCGCCGTATCAACCCGTACGCGTCCGTCCGGACAATCAATTGGCCCAGGGCGGGCTGTACTTGACCTTGACCCGGCGCACGGCCGGGTCCTCGCGCAGGGCATCAAGCAGCTTGGGCGTGACCCGTACCGCGCCGCTGCTGCCGAGGTCGAGCATGCCGGCAATGCTGCCGCTGGGCTTGCCGTTGAGCAGCAGGTCCAGCCGCAGTGGGGTACGGCCCGGGCGGTGCGCGGCCAGCAGGGCATCGATGCGCTGCCAGATCGGGCCACCGCGGCCGTCCACCCGCATCGACACGCGCAGGGCGTGGTCGGCGCACAGCTGCTCGTAGTCCCAGCATTGGCGGATGCGCAGGGCGTAGCCGCCGTTGAATTCGTCCTCGCGCAGGCCGCCCTTCACGACCAGGATGCGGTCCTTGGTCATCAGGTGGCCGAATTCGGCCAGGCCGTCGGAGAAGGCGCTGCATTCGACGCGGCCTTTGCCGTCTTCCAGGGTCACGAAGACCTGGCTGTCACCCTTGCGGCGTACGCCAATGACCATGCCGGCCAGGATCACCGGGGATTCCTGGCGCCAGGCGCGCTTTTCGCCATCCTTGGAGGGGAAGGCCGGTGCGATCAGTTTGTCCAGGCCGCCCAGGTCGGTGCCGACCAGTTCCTTGACGTCGTCGGCATAGGGATCGAACGGGTGGCCGCTGAGGAAGAAGCCCAGCGTTTCGCGCTCGCCGTTGAGCAGCTGCGCCAGCGGCCATTCCTTGCTCTCGGGCAGATCCAGCTGGCTGGCCGTGCTGACCGGGTCGGGGGCACCGAACAGCGAGTTCTGCCCGGAGGCCTTCTCGCGCGCCATCTGTTCGGTGGCCTTGATCACTTCCGGCAGCTGCAGCGCCAGCGTTGCGCGATTCTTGCCGATGCCGTCGAAGGCGCCGCAGTTGATCATCGCTTCCAGCGTGCGGCGGTTGAGCTTGCCCGATTCCACGCGTACGCAGAAGTCCAGCAGCGAGGCATATTCGCCGCCGCGTTCGCGCTGTTCCACCACCGCTTCGCAGGCGCCCTGGCCGACGCCCTTGATCGCGCCCAGGCCGTAACGGATGGTGTCGGCGTTGGCGGCCTCGAACATGTAAGCCGAATCGTTGACACGCGGTGGCAGCACGGTGAGGTTGAGGTTCTTCACCTCGGCCAGGAACCCCACCACCTTGTCGGTGTTATCCATGTCCGAAGACAGCGTCGCGGCCATGAACTCGGCCGGGTAATGGCGCTTGAGCCAGGCGGTCTGGTAGCTGACCAGGGCGTAGGCGGCGGCGTGCGACTTGTTGAAGCCGTAGCCAGCGAACTTTTCCATCAAGTCGAAGATCTCGTCGGCCTTGGGGCCATCGACGCCGCCCTTGGCCGCACCTTCGCGGAAGATCTCGCGGTGCTTGGCCATTTCCGCCGGCACCTTCTTGCCCATCGCACGACGCAGCAGGTCGGCGCCGCCCAGCGAGTAGCCGCCGACGATCTGCGCCATCTGCATCACCTGCTCCTGGTACACCATGATGCCGTAGGTGTCCTTCAGGATGGCCTCGGTGCGCGGATCGGGATAGATGATTTCTTCCTGGCCGTGCTTACGCGCGTTGAAGGAAGGAATCAGGTCCATCGGGCCGGGGCGGTACAGCGACACCAGCGCGATCAGGTCTTCGAAGCGGTCAGGCCGCGCGTCCTTCAGCAGGCGGCGCATGCCCGAGGATTCGAACTGGAACACCGCGCCGGTATTGCCGTTGGCGAAGATGTCCTTGTAGGTGGGGGCGTCGTCCAGCGGGATATGGGCGATGTCGATCGGCGGGATGCCGGCGCGCTCATGGCGCTTGTTGATCGCCTTCACCGCCCAGTCGATGATGGTCAGCGTGCGCAGGCCGAGGAAGTCGAACTTCACCAGGCCCACTTCTTCCACGTCGTTCTTGTCGAACTGGGTGACCGGGTTCTTGCCGATACCGCCTTCGTCATGTTCGGCGTACAGCGGGCAGAACTCGCTCAGCGGCTCGGGCCCGATCACCACGCCACCGGCGTGCTTGCCGGCGTTGCGGGTGAGGTCTTCCAGCTGCAGCGCCAGGTCGATCAGGTCGCGGACATCGTCCTCGGTTTCATAGCGCTGGATCAGCTCGGCCGAGGCCATTTCCGAACCCACGCCTTCCTTGCCCTTGCCCAGTGCATCCTTCAGGTGGATGCCGAGGATGTTGGGGATCAGCTTGGAAACGCCGTCGACCAGGCCATAGGGGAAGCCCAGCACGCGGCCGGTATCACGCACCACCGCCTTGGCCGCCATGGTGCCGTAGGTGATGATCTGGCTGACGCGCTCGCGGCCGTACTTGCGCGCGACGTAGTCGATCACCTCATCGCGGCGGTCCATGCAGAAGTCGATGTCGAAGTCGGGCATCGACACGCGTTCGGGGTTGAGGAAGCGCTCGAACAGCAGGTTGTAGGGCAGCGGATCCAGGTCGGTGATCTTCAGCGCCCAGGCCACCAGCGAGCCGGCACCGGAACCACGGCCGGGACCGATCGGGATGCCCTGGTTCTTGCCCCACTGGATGAAGTCGGCCACGATCAGGAAGTAGCCGGGGAAGCCCATCTTGATGATGGTGTTGAGCTCGAACTCCAGGCGCTCGTTGTAGTCCTCGCGGCTCATGCCGGCGGCCAGCGGATGCACCTGCAGGCGTTCTTCCAGGCCTTCGCGCGACTGCTTCTGGATCCAGGTATCCAGCGTCTCGTCGTCCGGCACCGGGTAGTTGGGCAGGAAGTAGGTGCCCAGCCGCATCTCGACGTTGCAGCGCTCGGCCAGCGCCAGGGTGTTGTCGATGGCATCGGGGATGTCGGCGAACAGCTCCGCCATCTGCTCCGGTGTCTTCAGGTACTGCTCGCGGCTGTACTCGCGCGGGCGCTTGGGGTCGTCCAGCACGCGGCCGGTGGAAATGCACACGCGCGCCTCGTGCGCGTCGAAGTCATCCGGCGACAGGAAGCGCACATCGTTGGTCGCCACCACCGGCAGGCCGCGCTGGCCGGCGGCCATCAGCGCGAACTGGTTGAAGCTTTCCTCGCCGTCGCGGCCGGTGCGGGTCAGTTCCAGGTGCAGGCCGTCGCCGAACACGCGCTGCCAGTCGGCGAGCTGCTGCTCGGCCAGGTCGTGGCGGCCTTCGCTGGCCAGGCGGCCGGCCAGGCTGTGGCGGCCGGCCAGCGCGAACAGGTTCTGGCAGCCGTCCTTGAGCCACTGCGGGTGCACGGCCACGCCGCCTTCATTGCGGTGGCCTTCCATCCATGCCCGCGTCAGCAGCCGCGACAGGCTCAGGTAGCCCTCGCGATCACGGCACAGCAGGGTCATGCGCCAGGGGTCCTGGCCGTCCTCGGTGATCAGCAGGTCGGCACCGGCGATTGGCTTGATGCCCACGCCTTCGGCGGCCTTGTAGAACTTCACCAGCGCGAACATGTTGTTCAGGTCGGTGACTGCCAAGGCCGGTGCTTTCATTTCGACCGAACGACTCAGCAGGTTGGGCTGCTTGGCCTTCTTGGGATCGGCCTGGTCGGGCTTGGCGGGGACGCGAATGGTGGAGTCCACCATCGAGAATTCGGTGTGGACGTGCAGATGGACGAAGCGGGAAGAAGTAGACATGCGGGGCCAGAAGTATGCCGGTGCAGGGTAGCGACGGGGGCGGGGTGGGGCAAGGCTTGACATGCCCGGCACGCGCGCCGGCCCGGGCCGGAGGCCCGCATGTGCACACTATCAGGGCAGGCGTCGGCCTGACCGCAATGGGGTCGTCCCGGCCTTCTGTGCAGGGGCCCCAGCCCGACCTGGGCGGTGCTGGCTGGGGCCCTGCCGTTGTCGCAGTCAGTGGACGCGGAAGTAACTGAGCGGTTCCGGCGCATAGCTGCCTTCACGCACCCGTCGCTGGTGCTCATGCAGGCGGGCTTCGATCTCACGCAGTTCCAGCCAGCTGCGGCGGTTGAAGGCGATGTCATGGTAGCCACGGCCCTGACGTTCGGCCTCCTGCTGCCGCAGGCGCTGGTAGTCGAGGAAGTTGGTGACTTCGCCGGCAAGTTTTGGCCAGACGGTGTCGATGACGATGGCCTGGTCCAGCTGGCCGACGCCGGGGACCGTGTCGGGGATCAACTGGTGGCTGGCGTGCAGGTAGGCAATGACCATATGCAGCTCGCAGCTCACCTCGGCGGCGGGCTCCCAGTCGGTCTCCTGCAGCAGCTGTTCCAGCAGATGGGCGTGGCGCATCCGCTGCGTGATGCAGGGCGAGGCGCTTTCGTCCCCGGCTGCGTTGTTCAGGTTGCGGGCAGCGGTGGCCAACTGGTCGGTCTGCAGTGGCGGTTGGGTGCGGCCAAGGCGGGCCAGCAGGCTGTTGAAATGCTCCATTTCACGCGGGACCAACAGATAGTCGTTCACATGACTGCGGCGTTGCGGGGCGCCGCTAGGGTACTGGTCCAGAACCTGCGGCAGCGGAAGGCGGGGGTCGATGGTGTACATGGTGTTGCTCCTGCGGGTGGGGGGGCGTCCGGGGGGAGAACGCAGCGCCAGCATCCGCTTGGGCGTAGCATTGGTCATGATGGCAGGCGGAGCCTTCAGACAGTCATTGCGCTGGTTTCTGAGGAATTCATGAGGGCTTGCCGATGGGTGCGGTCGAAGACCCGGGTGACACAGGTCAAGCGGTCGAACGCTACCGTTTCGACGGCATCGTGGTGGATGCGCTGGCGCATACACTCAGCCGTGACGGCCAGTATCAATCGCTGGAGCCAAAAGCGTTCGCCGTGCTGTTGCTGCTGCTGCGGCACGCCGACGAACTGTTGGTGCGCGACCAGCTGCTGGATGCTGTCTGGGGCCATCGCCATGTGACACCAGGTGTACTGACCCGTGCCATCGCCCAGTTACGTTCCGCGCTGGACGACCATTCGCATGAGCCGCGCTACATACAGACCCAGCATGGTTTGGGCTACCGCTTCATCGGCAAGTTGTTGCCGCCGGAGGCCACGGCTTCCTCTGCTTCGGTTGTTGAACCGATCTCCACTTCTACGACGGTCGAGCTGCCTGATGCAGTTGCTGAACGCGCTGAACACGTGGTTGCGGATAGTGACCTGCATGCCGAGCCGCCATCACCGCCAGCACGGCGATTGTCGCGCTGGTGGCGGGAGGCGCCGAAGTTGCCACTACCGGCGTGGATGCGTTCACGCGCGTTCCTGATCGGCTGCGCGTTGTTGCTGCTGTCGGGGGCGGGCTACTGGTGGTGGAGTCGCACGCCGGTTGTGGTCGGCGCTTCGATTGCGGTGATGCCATTCAGCAGCCTCAGCGACGACGCCGCCGACCGCTATTTTGCCGATGGTCTGGCGGTGGAGATGCATGATGCCCTTACCAATGTGCCGGGCCTGAAGGTGGCCGCACGACAACTCGCAGCGCCTGCCGAAGGCGATACCGATGATGACGATGTGCGTCGGATCGGACGCCGTCTGGGCGTGGCCACACTGCTCGATGCCAGCGTGCGTCGCGAGGGTGGGCGGGTACGCATCAGTGCGCGGCTGTCAGATACCAATACAGGCTTCACCTTGTGGGCGGAAACCTATGACCGGGAGATCAACGACGTGTTCGCGCTGCAGGGCGAGATAGCGAACAAGGTCGTGCACGCCCTGCTCGGCCATCTGCCCGGAAAGACTGCCGGAATTGCACAGCGCTTGAATCCCACCAATGACGTCAACGCCTATGACGCCTATCTGCGTGGTCTGGCGCTGCTGCAAAGACCCGTCGGCGAGGCGGGCAACGAGCGGGCGATGGCGGCGTTCGCACAGGCGCTGGCGCTGGACCCGCATTTCGCCCGGGCCCAGGCCGGCCTTTGCCGTGCGCAGATTGCGCGTTTGGAAGGGGTCAGTGACGCAGGTGCGTTCGAGCGCGCGCGGCAGGCCTGTGCGCGCGCGCAGGCGATGGATCCGGGATTGCGCGAGGTGAGTCTGGCGATGGCGGAAATCGCCCGCGTCAGCGGCCAGAACGAACAGGCGCTGAAGCTTTACCAGCAGGTCATCGATGACCCTGCACTGCGTGCCGACGGTCTGGTCGGGCAGGCACGCACTTACGCCGCGCTCGGCAAGGAAGAGCAGGCGCTGCAGTCGTTCCAGCAGGCCATCGCGGCGCGGCCCAGCGATGCGCAGATCTATCGCCTGCTCGGCTACCACCATTGGTTGCGCGGCGACGTTCCCAAGGCCATCGATGCGTTTGTCACGGCCACCGTGCTGCAGCCGGAAGACAGTCGCTTATGGGGCAGCCTGGGCGGTTTGTATCTTGCGCAGGGCGATACCGTGCAGGCCGGGCATGCATTCAACATGTCCTTGTCGATCGAGCCCAATGCCGGTGCCTTGACCAACCTGGGCACGATGAAATTCGATCGCGGCGAATACGCGCTCGCTGCGGAGTTGTTCCAGCAGGCGACGGTGCTGGAGCCGGAGGACTATCTGCACTGGGGCAATCTTGCCGATGCGCTGGCCGCTGCCCCCGCAACGGCAGCGCAGGCACAGGCGCCGTATCTGCGTGCGGCGCATCTGGCACAGCAATACGTCGACGTGCGCCGCGATGATGCTTATGCCTTGGCCTTGCTGTCCTGGTACCGCGCCAACCTGGGCGAGCGAGCACGCGCGCTGCAGGATCTGCAGGCGGCGCGTGCGCTGGGTACGCAGGCGGCCGAAGTCGCGTTGTGGTGTGCGCAGACCTTGACCCTGCTCGGCGACAAGACGGGCGCGCACAGCTGCGTAGAAAGCGCGTTGAAGCAGGGCATTCCGCAACAGCGCATCGACGCCTTGCTGTCGCTGCAGCGTTACGCGCTGGTCGGCAGTGGCGTGCGGAAGGAATAGAAACGGTTTTTCCTGTCCGGGGCGGCGGACCTCATCGAGGAGTGGTCGTCATGAACTACAACATGTGGGTCTATCTTGCTGTCTCAGCGGGAATCATTGTCGGTGCAGTGGCCTGCGCCACGGTTCCGCCAGCCCCGGGCGAAGCGGTGCAATGCACGGAGAATCTGCCGGCCCGGATCGTCAAGCTGGTCTACGTCGACGTGGCCGCAGGGCCGAACGGTCCCGTCATCACCCCGGAGGTGTGTGCGGTGCGCAGTGGTACGCAGGTGTTGTGGCGTACGGCGGAAGATGTGCTGGATCCTTTCGCGCTGGCGTTCGCCGAGTCGCCGGGGGCCGCCGCGTCATACCGCAGCGCTGCAAATACAGGACAGAAGGACTTCGATTCCCAACGCATGGGTCGACGTCAGGAGGTGTTGATCGTCGCCAAGGCAGTAGTCAGCGAGAACAACATCAACTATGACGTACGCATCGGCTCAAGCCATCTTGATCCCGGAATAAAGATCATGCCGCGTTGATGGGGCCGCGTGTGGCTCAGGGCGCTTGCAGGCAGGCTCGGACCGGGGCGAAGCTGCGCCGGTGCTGCGGGCAGGGACCATGTGCGCGCAGCGCAGCCATATGGAAGGGTGTGCCATAGCCCTTGTGCTGGTCGAAGCCGTATTCGGGATGCTGCTGGTGCAGCTCCAGCATGAAGCGGTCGCGGCTGACCTTGGCCAGGATCGAGGCGGCCATGATGCTGCGGTCGATGGCGTCGCCACCTACCAGCGCTTCGGCCGGGCAGGGTAGGCCCTTGGGAATCTTGTTGCCATCGATGCGGGCGAACTGGGCCACATGCCCCACGCCTTCTACCGCCAGGCGCATGCCCTGCATGGTGGCCTGGAAGATGTTGAGGCTGTCGATCTCGGCCACGTTGACCATCACGATCTTGTAGGCCAGGGCGCGCTCGATGATGCGGTCGTAAAGCTGATCGCGGCGTAGTGCGGTCAATGCCTTGGAGTCATCCAGGCCGTTGATGCGCGGGCGTTCGGGATCGAAGACAACGGCCGCTACCGCGACCGGGCCGGCCAGCGGGCCGCGCCCGGCCTCGTCGACGCCGGCGACCAGACGCGGGGCCTGTCGCGCAAGCAGGGCGGCATCGTCAAACAAGGACAGCGAGACATCCGCTGCCTTGGGGCTACGTCTTGCAGTCACGGCTGACCTTGCTTGCGCGGTGTCTGCAGCAGCCCGGCGACAGCGTCGGCGGCGCGCGCCGAGGCATCCTGACGCAATTGCCGGTGCAGCTGCTGGTAGTCGTCCTGCAGGCCGCTGACGCAGTCGGGATGCTCAAACCAGTTGCGTACCGCGGCGGCCAGATTGTCTGGCGTGCATTCGTGCTGGATCAGCTCCGGCGCCAGGTCCTTGCCGGCCAATACGTTGGGCAGGGCAAAGCGATTGACCTTGATCAGGCCCAGTGCCTTGACGATGCGGTAGGTGAGTTCGGCCACGCGGTAGCCCACCACCATCGGGCGTTTGACCAGCATGGTTTCCAGCGTGGCGGTGCCGGAAGCCAACATCACCACGTCGGCGGCGACCATTGCCTGGCGTGCCTTGCCATCGAGCAGGTGCAGGCGCGCGCTGGGTAGCGCGGCGCTGCGGATCTGCTCGGTGATCATCGCCTTGCACTTGGCATTGGCCGCCGGCACCACGATATGCAGGCCGCGGTCTTGCTCGCACAGTTGCCAGGCGGCGGCGAAGAACGGCGGGCCGAGCCGGCTCACTTCGCCCAGGCGGCTGCCAGGCAGTACTGCGAGCAACTTTGCCTGCTCTGGAATGCCCAGCGCTTGCCGTGCGGCAGCGCGGTCAGTGTGTAGCGGGATTTCATCAGCCATCGGATGGCCGACAAAGCGCGCGTCAATGCCGTGGCGGGCGTAGATCGGCGGTTCCATCGGGAACAGGCACAGCACCAGGTCGGCGCTGGCACCGATTTTCTCGGCGCGCTTCTCGCGCCAGGCCCAGACCGAGGGGCTGACGTAATGCACCGTACGCAGGCCGCGCTGCTTGAGCCATTTTTCAACGCCCAGATTGAAATCAGGTGCGTCGATGCCGATGAATACATCCGGTTGCCAGTCGAGCACGCGCTGGCGGAATTCCTTGCGCAGCTTCAGCAGGCGCGGCAGATGGCGCAGGATTTCAGCCAGCCCCATCAGTGCCAGCTCGCTGGCATCAAACCAGGTTTCGCAGCCGGCGTTGCGCATCGCATCGCCACCGATGCCGGCAAATTCGGCATCGGGGTAATGCGCGCGCAGGGCATTGATCAGGCCGGCGCCGAGCAGATCGCCCGACGCCTCGCCGGCAACCAGCGCGATGCGCGGCTTGCGGCCTAGCGCCAATCCGGAATCCTGGGTTACAGCGCTCATCGCTGCAGCGGACGCTCGCCGTGCTCGATGAAGTCCAGCATCTGCTTGACGTCATCGCTGCTCTGCGCCTGCTCGGCCAGTGCCAGCTTGGCTTCGGCCAACGGCACACCGGCCACGTAGATGGTGCGGTAGGCACGCTTGATCGCGCTGATGCGCTCGGCGTCGAAGCCGCGACGTTTCAGGCCTTCGCTGTTGATGCCGCGCGGACGGCCGTGGCCATCGATGCCGACCATGGTGAACGGCGGGATATCGCCGGTGACCAGTGCGCCCATGCCAAGGAAGGCATGGTCACCGATGCGGCAGAACTGGTGCGCCCCCGCGAAGCCGCTGATGATCACCCAGTTGCCGACCGAGACATGCCCGGCCAACGTGGTGTTGTTGGAGAACACGCAATGGTCGGCCACGTGGCAGTCGTGGGCGACATGTACATAGGCCAGCATCCAGTTGTCGTTGCCGATGGTGGTCACGCCGCCGCCGCCGGCGGTGCCGCGGCTGAGGGTGACGAACTCACGGAAGACATTGCGGTCGCCGATCACCAGTTCGGTGCGTTCACCGCCGAACTTCTTGTCCTGCGGTTCGCCACCGACGGCGACGTGGCCGATGAAGCGATTGTCGCGGCCGATCCGGGTCGGCCCATGGATGCTGCAATGCGGACCCACCTCGGTACCGTCACCGATCTCGACGTCGGCACCGATCAGGGTGAACGCACCCACGCGCACGCCCTGGCCCAGCTTTGCCGAAGGATCAATGACCGCGGTCGGGTGAATCAGAGGGGCGCTATCGCTCATCGGCTTGCTCCAGGCAGGTTATTCGCGGGTGCCGGCGCACAGCACTTCGGCGTGTGCGACCACTTCACCATCCACCTTGGCTTCGCCGTAGTAGACCGCCATGTTGCGGATCATGCGCTTGACCTGCACATGCAGTTCCAGCACGTCACCGGGCACAACCTGCTTCATGAAACGCACGTTGTCGACCTTGACCAGATAGAACAGCTTGGACTGCGCGTCGCGGCCAAGGCTGAGCTGGGTCAGCACGCCACCGGCCTGGGCCAGCGCCTCGATGATCAGCACACCCGGCATGATCGGCTGGCCCGGGAAGTGCCCCTGGAAATAGGGCTCGTTGATGGTGACGTTCTTGTGCGCAATGATGCGCTTGGCGTCCACATCCAGATCGACAACCTTGTCGACCAGCAGGAACGGGTAGCGGTGCGGAATCAACGTCTGGATGGTGGTGACGTCGATGGGCATCTGCAGTGGTGCGTTCATTCCTTCTCCTTGCTCACAGCCAGGATGCGACGTGCCAGCGCATCGAGCTGCTTGAAGCGCGCGGCGTTTTTGCGCCACGTGCGGTTATCGGTCAATGGGGTACCCGACGAGTATTCGCCCGGTTCGGTAATCGAGTTGCGCACCACCGAGCGGCCGGTGATGACGACGTGGTCGCAGATCTCCAGGTGGCCAACCACGCCAACGGAGCCGCCGAGCAGGCAATAGCGGCCGATCTTGGCGCTGCCGGCGATGCCGGTGGAACCGGCGATGGCGCTGTGCGCGCCGATCTGTACGTTGTGGGCGATCTGCACCAGGTTGTCCACGCGCACGTCTTCGTCCAGCGTGGTGTCTTCCAGCGCGCCGCGATCAATGCAGGTGTTGGCGCCGATCTCGCAGTCGTCGCCGATGCGCACGCCGCCCAGCTGCGGCACCTTGATCCAGTGGCCGTTGTCCATGGCCAGGCCGAAGCCTTCGGCACCGAGCACGGCGCCCGGGTGGATGCGCACGCGCTTGCCCAGCTTGACCCGGGCGACCAGGGTGACGCGGGCCAGCAGTTCGCTGCCGGCTTCGACCACGCAGTCGTCACCAACGATGCTGCCAGCGCCGATGATGCAGCTCTCGCCAATCACGCTGCGTGCGCCGATGCAGACGTGCGGGCCGACATGGGCGCTGGCGGCCACCGTCGCGCTGGGGTCGATGACCGCGCTGGGGTGGATGCCGGGGGCGCGCACAGGAACGGTCTCGAACAACGCGCCGATCTTGGCGAAGCTGGTGTACG
The DNA here is from genome assembly GCF_056856655.1 of Stenotrophomonas sp. STEN033. Classification (NCBI taxonomy): domain Bacteria; kingdom Pseudomonadati; phylum Pseudomonadota; class Gammaproteobacteria; order Lysobacterales; family Lysobacteraceae; genus Stenotrophomonas; species Stenotrophomonas sp. STEN033. The sequence continues at coordinate 22,640 of NZ_JBXFWM010000035.1, read as the reverse complement.
GGTCCTTGGCGACCAGGGCGGTGCCTGGCGCGGCCTCGGCGTCGTCGGCGCGCAGCAGCACGATCGACGCCTTGCTGTCGGCCAGCTGTGCCCGGTAACGCGGATTGGCCAGGAAGGTCAGCTGCCCGGGGCCGGCATGGGCCAGCGTGGCAACGCCATGGATGGCGACCGACGGGTCACCGTGTACCTGCAGGCCGAAACGGTCGGCAAGTTCCTGAGCGGTATAGGTAGGAGTATTCACGCAGCAAGTTTACCGTGTGCGCCGATGGCGGTCATGCGAACGGACGTTATCACCCTTGCAGGGCAAGGGCAGCGGGGGGGGCGGGTTGGCCGGAAGTGGGGGCCAATGGAGCAGTATGGCTTTGATGGAATGTCCCGCTACGCCGAGCGCAGCCACATGTCCCATAAAAGCAAACCCCGGGGCGGTGTTGCTTCCCGGGGCAGGTTGAGGCGGTAGTTCTGGTGGAAAGCCCCCTTTGGTAAAGGGGGCGCGCCGACAGGCGCGGGGAATCGGTAGACCGAAGCGCGCCCGAAGGTTATGCCTGCGGCATAACCTTCGGTCCCCGGGGCTTCACCCCGGGGCAGCGGGTCAGTTCGTCAGAACTGACCACCAAAGGTGAACTGCAGACGCTCGATCTCGTCACCATCTTCCTTCTTCAACGGGAAGGCATAGCTGATCGAGATCGGGCCGACCGGGGCGCGCCACAACAGGGCCACGCCGGCCGAAGCGCGCAGCTCGTTGGCCTTGAAGTTGCTGGTGCCGTTGTAGACGTTGCCGAAGTCGAAGAACGCCGAGACGCGCGCCGACGGGCTGTCGAACAGCTTCGGGAAGTAGGCTTCGATGGAGCCCACCGTCTTCACCGAACCACCCAGCGGCTGGCCGTTGTAATAGCCACCGATGATTTCCGAACGCGGACCCAGGGTGTTGTCCTCGAAGCCACGTACCGAGTTGGTGCCGCCGGCGTAGAAGTTCTCGAAGAACGGCAGGCCGCTCGCCTTGACCTGACGGTGGTTGGCGGTCGGGTTGCTGCCGCAGTCCACCACCTGGGTGGTAGCGGGGGTGCCGGGGGTGCCGGGTACTGCAGGCGTGGTGCCGGTTGCCGGCGTGCCGGGGGTGCCCGGAGTGCCGGGGATATCGTTCCAGCAGATATCGCGGACCTTGTCCTTGCCGTAGGAGTCGCCGTAGCCCAGTTCCAGGCGGGTATTGATAACCAGTGACGGAATGATCGGCCAGTACTTGGAGAACTGGTAGCTGAGCTTGTAATACTCGACCGTTGAACCCGGCAACGTGGTCTCCAGGCCCAGGCGCTGGTAGGTACCGCGGGTCGGCATGAAGTAGTCGTTGCGGGTGTCGCGGGCCCAGCCCAGCTCCGAGCGCCAGGAATGGAAGGTGCGCGTGCCGACCGCATCGATGTAATCGATGATCGCCTTCGGGGTGTAACCCTGATAGGTGGTGATCTGGTTGCTGTCGATGCCGAACATCAGCGAAAACGCATCGTTCTCGGTGATCGGAATGCCGAACACCACCTGCGCCGAGCCGTTGGTGCTGTTGTACTGGGCGGTGTTGAAGTCGGAGTAATCGAGCTCACGCCACGACAGGTTATAGCCCAGCGAGACGCCGTCATCGGTGAAGTAGGGGTTGGTGTAGCTGAAGCCATAGCGCTGCAGGTAGCTGCTGCGCGAGGCTTCCACCGACACGCGGTTACCGCCGCCGAGGAAGTTGTTCTGCGACAGCTGTACCGAGGTGGTCATGCCGTAGGACTGCGAATAGCCCAGGCCGAACACGAAGCTGCCCGAAGTGGTTTCCTTGACGTTGTAGACCACGTCGACCTGGTCGTTGCTGCCGGTGACCGGCTGGGTCTCGACGTCGACCGACTCGAAATAGCCCAGGCGCTGCAGGCGGATCTTGGAACGGTCGATCGCAGCCTGCGAATACCAGCTGTTCTCGAACTGGCGCATTTCACGGCGCAAGACCTCGTCGCTGGTGCGCGAGTTGCCCTTGAAGACGATGCGGCGCACGGCCACGCGCGGGCCCGGCACGACCTGCATGTTCACCGCCACGGTACGGTCGGCGCGGTTGCTGGTCGGGATCGGGTTGACCTTGGCGAAGGCATAGCCAACGTTGGACAGGCTGTTGGTGATGCCGTCGGCACTGAACTCCAGCAGGGCGCGCGAGAACGTATCGCCCGACTTCTGGATGACCATCTTCTCCACGTCTTCCTGCGGCAGGATGGTGTCGCCGGTGACCTTGATCTCGGAAATCTTGTACTGCTCACCCTCGGTCACGCCGGCGGTGATGAACATGTCACGCTTGTCCGGGCTGATCGAGACCTGGGTCGAGTCGATGCTGAAATCGACGTAGCCACGGTCCAGGTACCAGGAGTTGAGCTTTTCCAGGTCGCCGGACAGCTTTTCCTTGGAGTACTGGTCATCGCGGCGGTACCAGGAAGCCCAGTTGTGCTCCTTGGACTCCCAGATATCCAGGATGTCTTCGGCCGGGAACTTCTCGGTGCCGATCAGGTTGACGTGGCGGATCTTGGCCGCCTTGCCTTCCTTGACGGCGATGGCAACGTCGACGCGGTTGCGGTCCAGCGGGCTCACCGTCGGGGTGATTTCCACGTTGTACTTGCCGCGGTCGTTGTACTGGCGGCGTAGCTCCTGGGTCACGCGGTCCAGGCTCAGGCGGTCAAAGGTGCCGCCTTCGCTCAGGCCGATGTCGCTCAGGCCCTTGAGCAGCTGCTCGCTCTTGATGTCCTTGTTGCCGGTGACGGTCAACTTGTTGATCGCCGGGCGCTCCTTGACGGTGACGACCAGGATGTCGCCCTGGCGGTCCAGCTGCACGTCTTCAAAGAAGCCGGTCTTGTACAGGGCGCGGATGGTGTCGCCGACCTTGGCGTCGTCGACCGTGTCGCCGCGTTCCACCGGCAGGTAGGTGAACACGGTGCCGGAGGAAATGCGCTGCAGGCCGTCCACGCGGATATCGCTGGCGGTAAAGGGCTCGGCTGCCTGTGCAAGCGCAGGCAGGGCCAGACCGGCAGCAAGTGCGAGGGCCAGCAGGCGGCGATTGGGAAGTCGCGTCATATCACGTCCGGTTGGAGTCGATTTCGATAATGCGTGGGTGCCGGCGTAAGACGACGACAACGGGAAAAAGTTCATCGCGGAACCAGGCTCAGGATGTCGTTGTAGAACGCCAGTCCCATCAGCCCGGCCAACAGCGCCAGACCGATGTATTGGCCGGCAGCCATGGCACGCTCGCTAAGCGGGCTGCCCTTGACCAACTCGATAAGGTAATACAGCAGGTGCCCGCCGTCCAAGACGGGGATGGGCAGCAGGTTGATGATGCACAGGCTCAGCGACAGCAGGGCCAGGAAATACAGGAACCAATCCACCCCGCGTTCAGCCGAGGCATTGGCCACGCGGGCGATGGTGATCGGGCCGGAAACGTTCTTGAGCGAGGCTGTGCCGGTGAGCATGCGGCGCATCATGCCCAGCGAATCCGACGCCAATTTGCCGGTTTCGCGCACGGCAGCGGGGAGGGCCGCCAACACGCCATACTGCTGGCGGGCGTCGTATGCAGGCGTCTGGTTGGTGGCGAAGCCCACGCCTATCATCCAGCGAGGCTTGCCATCCGGGCCTTGTCCGGCCTGCGGGGTGAGCTCCAGCGCCAGGCGCTCGCCATTGCGCTCTACCTCGACCATGCCGGGGCCGCCACGCTGGCCAAGCTGCTGGATCAGCGGCGTGACCTGTTCGGCGCTGTCCACGCGCTGGCCGTCAACGGCCAGGATCAGGTCGCCTGGCTGCAGCAGGTCGGCGGCCGCCGAATCGGCCGAAACCGAGTCAACCCGCGCCGGTTGCAGCCAGAACTGCCAGATGAAACCGGCCTGCATCGGGACCTGGCGTTCGTCAAAACCGGCCGGCAGCTGCGACAGCGGCAGCACCCGGGTGCGCTCGTTGTCGAGGTTGTCGCGGACGCGGACATGCGCATCCTGGCGATCCATGGCGGCGGTGGTGATGGCCATGCTGGCCTCGGCCCAGGTGGCGACGCTGCGGTCTTCCACGGCCAGGATGCGGTCGCCGGCGACAAAGCCGGCCTGTGCGGCCATGCCGGTGGTGCGGCCGATGGTGGCCGAGTAATCCTGGCGGCCGATCACGAACATCGCCCATAGCAGGGCGATGCACAGGATCAGGTTGGCCGCCGGGCCGGCGGCGACAATGGCGATGCGCTGCCAGACGCTCTTGTTGTTGAAGGCGACGGCGCGTTCACCGGCCGGGACCTCGACCTCGCGCTCGTCGAGCATCTTGACGTAGCCACCCAACGGGATGGCAGCGATGGCGAACTCGGTACCGTTGCGGTTGCGGCGGCTCCACAGTGGCTTGCCGAAGCCCACCGAAAAGCGCAGCACCTTTACCCCGCAACGGCGGGCGACCCAGTAGTGGCCGAATTCATGGAACGTCACCAGCACACCGAGGCTGACGATCATCCACCATACGGACCCCAGGAAGTCAGCCATGGGTGCAGCTCGGTTGTAAGGTGGGATCAGACATTCGGCAGGCGGGCGATGGCGGTTTCGGTGATGTGACGGGCTTGGGCATCAGTCGCCAACAGGGCGTCCAGTGTATCGGCCGCCACGTAGGGCAGGGTAGACAGGGTGTGCTCCACCAGTGCCGGGATCGACAGGAAGCCTATGCGCCCCTGAAGAAACGCTGAAACCGCCACTTCGTTGGCGGCGTTCAGGATCGCCGGGGCGCTGCCGCCGGCCTCCATCGCCTGCCAGGCCAGGCGCAGGCAGGGGAAGGCGTCGGTGTCCGGTGCCTCGAAATCCAACCGGCCCTGGGTCAGCAGGTCCAGTCCAGCAACACCGGACTCGATCCGCTGCGGCCAGCCGAGGCCGACCGCCAGGGTGGTGCGCATGTCGGGCAGACCAAGCTGGGCCAGGGTCGAGCCGTCGATGAACTCGACCAGCGAGTGCACCAGGCTCTGCGGATGGACCAGCACGTCGATACGCGAGCCCGGCACGTTGAACAGGTGGTGGGCCTCGATGACTTCCAGGCCTTTGTTCATCAACGTCGCCGAATCGACCGAGATCTTCGGGCCCATCGACCACTTCGGGTGTGCCACCGCCTGCGCCACCGTCACTGCTTCCAGTTCGGCGCGGCTGCGGCCACGGAACGGGCCGCCGGAAGCGGTCAGGATGATGCGGCGTACCCCGGCCTCCGGCCGCGCATCACGTGAGCGCAGGCACTGGAAGATGGCGTTGTGTTCGCTGTCGATCGGGATGATCTCGGCGCCGGCGTTGGCCGCCTCGCGGGTCAGCAGCTCGCCGGCCAGGACCAGTGATTCCTTGTTGGCCAGCAGCAGGCGCTTGCCGGTGCGGGCAGCGGCAAGCGTCGAGGACAGGCCGGCGGCACCCACGATGGCTGCCACGACGGTGTCGCAGCAGTCGCTGGCGGCCAGTGTGTCGATGGCCGGATGACCGGCGTGCGGCTCGGTTGCCAGGCCGGCTTCTTTCAGGCCATCACGCAGACGAGCGAACAGGGCCGGGTCGGCGATCGCGGCATGATCCGGGCGGTGCTGAAGGCACAGTGCGATCAACGCATCCACATTGCTGCCGGCTGCCAGCACGCTGGCACGCATCTGCTGTGGATGACGGGCGATCACATCCAGCGCCGAGGTGCCGATGGAGCCGGTGGCGCCAAGAATGGCGACCTGACGTAGAGAGGAGGTGGACATGCTCAGAAGCCGAAGATTTCCTTGCCCAGCGCAAATACCGGCAGGGCGGCCAAAACGCCGTCGATGCGGTCCAGCACGCCGCCGTGACCGGGGATGATGTGCCCCGAATCCTTGGCGCCGGCATGGCGTTTGAGCAGGCTTTCAAACAGATCGCCGAGCACCGAGGCCAGTACCGCGACCGTGGTGACCAGCATCAACGAGCCGAACTGCGAGATCTGCACGCCGGCGAACCAGCCGAACACGCCAGCGGTGACCAGGCCGGCGACCAGTCCGCCCAGCAGGCCCTCGATGGTCTTGTTGGGGCTGATACGCGGGGCCAGCTTGTGCTTGCCGAAGGTGCGGCCCGCGAAGTAGGCGCCAGAGTCGGCTGCCCAGACCAGGGTCAGTGCGGTCAGCAGCCAGAGGTTGCCGTTTGGCGCGCTGGCATGGATCAGGACCAATGCGGCCCAGGCGGGAATGATCGCCAGGGTGCTGGCGGCCAGCTTCAGCATGCGCGCGCTGCTTTCCTCGTGTGCGCCGAAATCGAAGAAGCGCAGCCACAGCAGGGCCAGCAGCCAGAAACCGACACCCACCAGCGTGGCCAGTTGGAACAGGACCATGCTGCCGGCCGATGCCCAGACCAGCAGCACCATCAGCAGCAGGTTCAGTACCACCAGTACGGTGCGCGGAAGCCCGTCGACGCCGGTGAGCTTGAGCCATTCCCACAGGCCGATCAGGAAGACCAGTGCGGCCGCGGCGGCCAGCCATTGGGTTGGCAGGAACAGGATCGCGCAGATCGCCACGGGGGCCATGATCAGCGCTGCAATCACACGGGTTTTGGTCATGAATGTGCGCTCTTTGCCGTATTGGCGGCAATCTGGGCGCTGGTCAGACCAAAGCGGCGCTCGCGCCCTGCGTAGTCATCCAGTGCCCGTTGAAGGACGGCCGCATCGACATCCGGCCACAGCACGTCAGTGAACCACAACTCGCTATAAGCCAGCTGCCAGAGCAGGAAGTTGCTGATGCGGGTGTCGCCGCCGGTACGGATGAACAGGTCCGGTGGGGGCATGTCCGCCAGCGCGACGTGCTGGCCGAGGGCCTGTTCGTCGATCTGCTCGGGGCGCAGGGTACCGGCGGCGACCTGCTCGGCCAGGGTGCGGGCTGCCAATGCGATGTCCTGGCGCCCGCCGTAGCTGGCGGCGATGCTCAGGGTCATCGCGGTATTGCCCAGGGTGCGCTGTTCGGCCTTGTCCATGCGCTGGACGATGCTGGCGGCAAAGCGGCTGCGGTCGCCGATGAAGCGCACGCGCACGCCGCGACGGTGGAGTTCATCCACCTCACGGTCCAGTGCGCCGAGGAACAGCTTCATCAGTGAATCGACTTCTTCCTGCGGACGGCCCCAGTTCTCGCTGGAGAACGCGAACAGGGTCAGTGCGCCGACGCCCCGTTCGAGGCAGAAGTCGATGCTGCGATTGACCGCGCGCGCGCCGGCACGGTGGCCGATCATGCGCGGGCGCCGCCGTTGCTGCGCCCAACGCCCATTGCCATCCATGATGATGGCAATGTGACCCGGTACGGACGGGGCGGCTGTGTCGCTATGAGGGACGGAGGACACGCCTCAGACCGCCATCAGTTCCTGTTCTTTGAGCTTGACCACTTCGTCGACGTCCTTGATCGCCTTGTCGGTCAGCTTCTGGATGTCGTCCTGGCTGCGGCGGTCATCATCCTCGGTGATCGCCTTGTCCTTGAGCAGCTTGGCGACTTCCTGGTTGGCATCACGACGGATGTTGCGGATGGCGATCTTGGTTTCCTCGCCTTCCTTGCTCACCGACTTGGCCAGTTCCTTGCGGCGCTCCTCGGTGAGCGGCGGCAGGTTCAGGCGGATCACGGTGCCCATGGTGGTGGGGGTGATGCCGATGTCGGAGGCGTAAATGGCCTTTTCCACTTCCTTGATCATGTTCTTGTCGAACAGGGTGATCACCAGCGAACGCCCTTCGGACACGCTGATGCTGGCCACCTGATTCAGGGGGGTGTCGGTGCCGTAGGCCTTGACCTTGATGCCGTCCAGCAGGGTCGGCGAGGCGCGACCGGTGCGGATGGTGGTGAGGGTATGGCGCAGAGCATCGATGCTCTTGGTCATGCGCGCCTGCGCATCTTGCTTGATATCGTTGATCATCGGCCGAATCCTGGATGTTTCTAGAACCGGCCGATTATAGGCGATTACCCCTGCCCACCGCGCCGGCAGCGTGGGTTAGTGCGCGTCGCGGCCGTGGACCAGGGTGCCAATGGGCTCGCCGTGCAGGATTTTCAGCAGTTCGCCGGGCTGGCTCATGTCGAAAACGCGCAGCGGCAGGTCGCTGTCACGGGCCAGTGCGAAGGCTGCCGTGTCCATGACTTCCAGGCCCTGGTTGATGACCTGGTCGTAGCTCAGGCTGTCATAGCGGACCGCGTCCGCATGTTTGTTCGGGTCCTTGTCATAGACGCCGTCGACCTTGGTGGCCTTGAGCAGCAGGTCGGCGCCGATCTCGATGGCGCGCAGTGCGGCACCCGAATCGGTGGTGAAGAAGGGGTTGCCGGTGCCGGCGGCGAAGATCACCAGGCGGCCCTTTTCCAGATGGCGGATGGCGCGGCGACGGATGTAGTCCTCGCACACGTCGTTGATCTTGATCGCGCTCATCACCCGGGCCTTGCCGCCGGCTTTTTCAAGCGCGTCCTGCATGGCGAGGGCGTTGATGACGGTGGCCAGCATGCCCATATGGTCGCCGGTGACACGGTCCATGCCGCCTGCGGCCAGGCCGGCGCCGCGGAAGATGTTGCCGCCGCCGACCACCAGCGCGATCTCGACGCCGGCATTCTGGGCCTCGATGACTTCATGGGCCAGGCGGTTGATTACCTTGGGGTCAATGCCGTAGTCCTCGTCTCCCATCAGCGCCTCCCCGGAAAGTTTCAACAGGATGCGGCGGTAGGCGAGCTTGGACATGGTGACCTCAGATGGCTGGAAAACGCGGGGGATTCTAACGGATGCCGCAGTTTCAGGTGACATCTATTGTTGCAGCGCAACGACAAAATGCCGGTCAATCGCAATCTGGTTCAGCAGGCGGTGGGGTGGGGATCCGGTGCGCGGGCGATGACCCGGTTGCGGCCCAGGTTCTTGGAGCGGTAGAGCACGTCGTCGGCCGCCTTGAGCAGGTCGCGCATGTCGGTGAAACGCTCATAGGCGCCATGGGTGGCCACGCCGGCCGAGAAGGTCACGTGCAACGGCATGTCGGCGACGGTGACGATCGGGGTCCGGGTGATGGCACCCAGCACGCGGCGTATCACTTCCAGTGCGGTCTGCTCGTTGGTGCCCGGGAACAGGACCACGAATTCCTCGCCGCCAAAGCGGGCCACGGTGTCGCTACCACGCAGCTGCCCCTGCAACTGGCTGGCAAAGGCCTGCAGCACCTGGTCGCCGACCAGGTGGCCGTGCTGGTCATTGATCTTCTTGAAGTCATCCAGGTCGATGAATGCCACCGACAACGGCCGGTCGGCGCGGGCGGCGCGGTCGAATTCCTGGGCCAGCACCACTTCCAGCTGGCGGCGATTCAATAGCCCGGTCAAGGCGTCCAGGTGGGCTTGCTCGGTCAGCCGGCGTGCCTGTTGCTCGAAGTCGTCGGCGCGTCGCTTCGAGGCGCTGGCATCCTGCAGCTCGCGCAGGTTGCGCAATGCCATCAGCTCGCTGGCGTGATCCAGCAGGTAGGTGATGCGGGCCGGGGAGGGTACCGGGACGTCGAACAAGGCACTGATCTCGGGCAGCATCTGGCTGACCTGCTGCAGTACCTGCTCGAACTGGCTGCTGTCCATCTGCAGCTGCGCATGCACCAGGCGCAATGCATTGTCGCGGGCCTGGTCGGTGTCTTGGCTGAGCCAGATCTCGGCGATGCTTCCGGAGAGGGCGACGCAGCGTTCGAACAGGTCGCTTGGCTCGGCCGGGGCCTCGCTGTGGCGGACCGCTTCCACCAGATAGTGCGGCAGGCCCCATTGCTCGCATAGTTCGGCGCCGACGTCGGCATGGCTGCAGTCGAGGATGGTGCGTTCGCGGACCAGCAGTTCGTCGTTGCTGTCGGCGCTGGCAAGCAGGTCCGGGTAGCTGTCACTGCGCAGTTGCAGCAGGGCGAGAATGCCGATGTCCTGCAACAACCCGGCCAGCATCAGCTCTTCCACGCGGCGCACATTGCGCGCCAGGCCCAGGTAGCGTGCGCCCAGTGCGCTGAGGATGCTGCGACGCCATACCGCATCCAGTTGGTTTGCATGGTTCTGGTCGTCGCGCAGGGCGCGCGACAGGCTGAATCCAAGGGCCAGTTGCAAGGTGGCGTTGAGACCGAGCATGGTCAATGCCTGGCCGAGATTCTCGATGCGGCGACGGCTGGCGTACAGCGGGGAATTGGCGATGCGCATCATGCGTGCGCTCAAGCCCATATCCAGTGCGATGACGTCAGCGGCGCTGGCGATATCGGTTTCCGGGTCCTGCGCAAGCTCGATCAAACGGACAGCGATGGCCGGTGGCGAGGGCAGGTTGCGGCAGAGGGACAGGGCTGCAGTGAGCTCGGGAGACATGTCGAAGAAGCAGGCGGCAGTGGTCCAAGCATACAGGATGCCTAAAGCAAAGACGGGTTGTTGCGGTCTGGTGCCGCTGGTGCGGTGTCGAAGCCGCCTTGCGGCAAAGAAAAAGCCGCGGAAATCCGCGGCTTTTTCAGCTACAACAGGCAGCCGGTACTTAGACCTGCATCGCCTTGGCAACTTCGGCGGCGTAGTCTTCCACCACCTTCTCGATGCCTTCGCCGACAGCCAGGCGCTGGAAGCCGACGACGTCGCCGCCAGCGGCCTTCACGGCCTGCTCGACGGTCTTGTCGTTGTCCAGCACGTAGCTCTGGCCGTACAGGGTCACTTCGCTGATGATCTTGTTGATCTTGCCGCTGATGATCTTCTCCAGGATGTCAGCCGGCTTGGCCTTGTCCTTGTCGGTCATCTTGGCCAGCTCGATTTCCTTTTCCTTTGCAACGAAGTCGGCCGGGACGTCGGCAGCCTTGTTGTGCGGCGGGTTCATCGCGGCCACGTGCATGGCCAGGCCCGAAGCCAGTTCGGCGTTGCCGCCGGCCAGTTCGACCAGCACGCCGATCTTGCCGTTGCTGTGCACGTAGGTGCCGACGGTGTTGTTGCCGTCGATCTTGACCAGGCGACGGATCTGGATGTTTTCACCCAGCTTCTGGATCGCGGTGGCGCGGGTTTCTTCAACGGTTTCGCCGCTGGCCAGCTTGACGGCCTTCAGGGCTTCAACGTCGGCAGCGCCCGAAGCCAGGGCGGCAGCGGCGACGGCGTCGACGAACGCCTTGAAGTTGACGTCGTTGGCAACGAAGTCGGTTTCCGAGTTCACTTCGACCAGCACGGCCTTGCCGCCATTGCTGGCAACGCCCACGCGGCCTTCGGCGGTGACGCGGTCGGCCTTCTTGTCGGCCTTGGCAGCGCCGGACTTGCGCAGGGCTTCCGCCGCTGCGTCGATGTCGCCGTTGGTCTCGGACAGAGCCTTCTTGCACTCCATCATGCCGGCGCCGGTGCGCTCGCGCAGTTCCTTGACCAGGGAAGCAGTGATTTCCATGGAATTACCTCATCAATAGAAAGGGGTAGGCCGGCCATGATGGCCGGCCGTTGTTACGCAGCCCTGTCAGCGATCGGCGCCATCGGCGCCCGCGCAGGGAGCGGGTGCAGTGGCTGCACCCGCCAGGGGGATCAGGCCGAAGCCTCGTCACCCTTCTTGGCACCAGCCTTCTTGGCCGGAGCGCGACGGGCCGGCTTGGCCTCTTCGGCAGCGGCTTCGGCGAACTCTTCCTCGCGCACGCTGGCGGCGTTCGGAGCGGCAGCCTTGCCTTCCAGCACGGCGTCGGCAGCGGCGCGAGCGTACAGCTGCACGGCGCGGATGGCGTCGTCGTTGCCCGGGATGGCGTAATCGACCAGTTCCGGGTTGTAGTTGGTGTCAACCACGGCGATCACCGGGATGCCGAGCTTCTTGGCTTCCTTGATGGCGATGTCTTCGTGGCCGATGTCGATGACGAAGATGGCGTCCGGCAGGCGGTTCATTTCCTTGATGCCGCCCAGCGAGGCTTCCAGCTTGTCGCGCTCACGGCGCAGGCCCAGCACTTCGTGCTTGACCAGCTTGTCGAAGGTGCCGTCGGTTTCACCGGCTTCCAGTTCCTTCAGGCGGGCAACCGACTTCTTCACGGTGGCGAAGTTGGTCAGGGTGCCGCCCAGCCAGCGCTGGTTCATGAACGGCATGCCGCAACGCTCGGCTTCTTCCTTGATGGCTTCGCGCGCGCTGCGCTTGGTGCCCAGGAACAGGATGGTGCCGCGCTTCTGGGCAACCGACGAGATGAAGTTCATCGCATCGTTGAACAGCGGGACGGTCTTTTCCAGGTTGATGATGTGGATCTTGCCGCGGGCGCCAAAGATGTACTGGCCCATCTTCGGGTTCCAGTAACGGGTCTGGTGGCCGAAGTGGACGCCGGCTTCCAACATCTGACGCATGGTGATCTGGGGCATTGCAAAACTCCTGATGGTGGAACTGACACCGCGCGCGACCGGTTTGTTGGAGTCGTGCAGCGGTGCGCGGCTTCTCTGCAGAGCGCGCAAACAGTTCCGGGGTTGGGCTTCCCTGTTGCCTCCGTGGCCGAACCCTGTTTGACAGGGCACCCCGGCACGGATGGGGGCGACAGGTGAGGATTCACCGGTGACGCCCGGTGTCAGCGTGCTTTGACGGGACCAAGCCCAAGCAAAGCCCGTCGAGTATAGCGATAGGCTGGACTGGCCGCAAATGCGGGCGATCCGGTCAGTAGGTCAGGGTGACTGTGATGGTGTCGCTGTAGGGCCCGGCTGCCGCGTCCGGCTGGGCCAGCACCTGGCCGTAGACCGTCAGCGAGATGTCCTCATTATCGCCGGTATCGGCCGCGGCAGTGGGCAGGGTGTCGCCCCAGGGGATCAGCAGCGCGGGGTCCCGGTACAGCCCATAGGGCAGGTAATTGCCGTTGGAAGCCATCCGCCGCTGCCCGTTGAGCGCATTCAGCCCATTGCTGAGGGTGACCGACCAGTCGGTATCGGTGGCGCAGCGCAACTGGATCGTCGAGCTGGCCTCGCGGCTGGTGTCCAGCCGGGTAACCGTGCCGAAATCGAGGTCGCTGGCCAGGTTGAGTACGCAGTTGGCGGTGGCGCGGGCCTGGACCGGGCCAAAGTTGAAACTGCTCTGGCCGGCGCTGCCAAATACGGGGGCTACCCCGTCACGGCAGTTTTCCGGGGAAGGCGCGCCTCCAAATGGGGCAGCAAAGGAATAGCGCAGCAGTCCCGGGCCGGGGAAGCCTTCATAGAGATAGGCCGCTGGCAGGTTCTGTCCTGGCGGGATACGGCCGTAGGCGGTGAGGTTGATCTGCGTCGTGCCGGTCAGGGGGATGGACAGGATGCTGTAGAGGATGGGGTGGCCGCTGGTAAGCGAGCCGATAAGTTGGTTGCGTGCGGCATTGGCATAGAGGTCGTAGTTCATCAATGCGTTGACGCCGTTGTCCAGGCGGCGCGGGGCAATGCCGGGCGGGATGCCCTCGTCGATGAAGGCGCATACCGTTACCTGCACCGGCACTCCGGGCAGGCCTTGGCAGCTGACGGTCAGCGTGGCCGAGGCAGTGCTGTCGCCGGTGTTGGAGACCGTGCCGAAGTCCAGTGGCGTTGAGTTGAGCACGCGGCAGGACTGCTGTGCACTCGCTGGCAGGGACGACCAGAGCAGCAGCGCAAGCAGCAGCTTGCTCAGGATGCTTATACCTTGCCGAAGGCCGGATCTCAGGGTTGGCATTGCGCAGGCTCCAGGGCGAGTGGGGTGGCGGGCGGCTTGCCCGGGTCGGGCAGGGCAAGCCGGCATTCGCGGCCGTCCTGGCGGACCCGCAGGCGTGCTTCGGCCGGTGCGTTGTCCAGGTACAACTGGCCGTCATGGCCGATCACCGTGCGGGTGACGATGCGGCCCTGGCTTTCGATCTCGGCCTGGGTACCGGCGGGGAGCCAGCGTTTGTCCAGCCCAAGGATCTGTACGCTCAATGGCTTGCCGGGCTGCAGGCGAAATGTCGCGCGCACGCCGCTGCGCGCGGCCGGCACTACCTGTTGCTCGATGGCGTCGATCTGCATGTCTGCGGGCAGCGCAAGCGGGTCGATGCTGAGCAGGTTGCGTTGCCAGGCGTGCAATGGCGCTACCAGCAGTTCGCCGCGTGCATCGGTGCTGCCGACGCGTTGGTTCTGTAGGCGGATGGGTACGCCGGGCACGCCACTGGTTGAAACCAGGACGAAGGCATCGTCGGCGCGACGCAGCCTGTGCAGTCCGCTGCCGAACCAGGCCAGGCTGCCGGTGCTGTTCGCATAGGCCAGGGTGCCGATGTCACTGACGTGGTCAAGGCCGAGGCTCCAGCGGCCTTGTTCGTCGAGATGGTTGATTTCCAGATGGGCGCTGGATTGCGCACCGGTGCCAGTGCTGGTCTGCGCACGCCAGCCCCAACCGTCGTTGTCCACTGCTGGGCTGTGGTTGGCTTCCAGCGTCATCCCATTGCCGTCATCAGCATGGCGTAGCGCGCTGCTGAGCTGGGTGTGGCGGTCAAGCGGCGCGGAAATGTACAGATAGACATTGTCCATGCCGCGCTCGCCCAGATCGTGATTGAACTGCAAGCTGATCCAGGCCTGCCCCGGCAGGCTCCGTGACCATCCGCCACCGGCCAGGCGGGTGTCTGGATTGCCGGGATAGTGCTGGCTGATGTAGTTGAGGCTGAATTGACCGCTGTGCACATTGCCGAAGCCGACAAAGAACCGATCCGTGCGCAGCGGCAGTGTTGCCTGGCGCAAATATGCCGGTGCATCAACAAAATGCTGGCTGCGGCGCTGGGTGCTGGCCGAAACGCTGAAGCCGGGTGCGTTCCATTGGTAGCCGAGGCTGCGCTGGCTGCCATGAAGTCCGGCCGCTTGGCTGCCGCTGAACGAGGCGTTGAGCATGCCGCCGCGGTGCCCCAGCAGGGCGACTGCGCCGAGGCCGCCCAGCTGCAGGTCCTGCGCAACCTCGGCATGGGCTTCCAGGGTCAGCCGCTCACCCAGGCCATGACGCAGGCTGGCGCTGGCCAGCGGCCGATGGTCATAGGCGAAGGAACGTATGCCGTAGTCGCGGCGCAGAACGCCGATATCCAGTGACCAATCCGACAAGCCTGGCTGCAGCAGCTCGGGCGCTCCGTAGAGCGGAAATTCCAGCGCGCTGCTGTGTCCGTTGATGTCGGTCACCCGCAACTGCGCCTGCCCAATGCCATTGAGTGCGGGCATTGCATCGAGTTGAAAACGTCCGGGCGCCACGCGCTGGCTGGCCTGGCGCACGCCATTGATGTACAGGTCGACGGTGGAAGGCAGCACCGCCTCGCCTGCGAACGACGATAAGGGGGTGGTGACCCGGTAGGGTTGCAGGCTGAAATCGCGTGCGATATGCAGCCCGGCGAAGCGCGCGCTGCGCGACCAGCTGAGCGCTCCGCTGAGCTGGTCACCCAGGCTCAGGCTCAGCATCCGATCCGGAAGATCCAGCTGCCAGCGGCTGTCGAAGCGGGTGCTGGTGGCATGCTGACCGGTGCGGTCGCTGGCCAGGCGGGTGTTCTGACTGCTGCTCCAGGTGCCGGACCCCAGTCCGAACAGGCGCAGCTCCAGGAAACCATCGATATCGCGGTCGCCCTGCAGTTGTTGGGCATGCAGGTCGTAGTTCAACAGCAGGCCGGGGCTGGTATCGCTCACCGCCGCGGCACTGCGCTCAGGGCCTGCGCGCAGATAGGTGGTTGGCCGGTCCAGCATCTGCACCGGCACCTCCAGGTCCAGGCGTTGGTTGCGGGCGTCATAGTCAACGCGCACGCCGCTCAGCTGCTCCAGCGCGATCTCGGGGGACTTGGCGGCAATTCCAGCGGGGAGCCTGAGGCCAAGTTCGCGCAAGGTCTGGGCACTGGCGGTCAGGGTTTGCCCACGCAGGCTGAAACGGGCCAACGAGGCAGCGGGGTCCTGGTTGATATGGACTTCCAGATGCAGCTCCTGGGCTTGGAACGTGGCATCGCCGCCTGCTTCGGACAAACTGAGTGGGTACGCCGGCGTTGACGGTGAAATACCTGCGGCAAGCAGGGCCGCATTAGTGAGTAGCAGAGGGCAGAATCTGCGCGACGGGGGCATCGTTCAGCCTGGCCTGCAGGTGGCCTGTTACAGGGAGTCGCGTGGCCAATGGCAGTTTCCACTGCATGCGCTGGCCGGCCAGCACGTAGCCGAGCAGGCCGCGTTGCAAAGGGGTGATGGTTCCCTTGTCCGCGACCCAGCCGAGCTCACTCAGGCGTACGCGCTGATTGCCGGTGTTGCGCACGTCCAGGATCAGCGCGTCTGCCAATACCTGCCAGCTGGCCTGCAAGGCGCTTGTGTCCACTGGCGCTTTGACGATCTGTTCGCGTGGTTGCGCGCCGTCGGGCAACACAAACACCGGTATCGAATAGCGCAGCAGGAACTGCAGGCCTGCAGGCTGCGGTCCGTCGATCTGCGGCAACTCATCCACCCATACCCGGTAGGCCTGTTCGTGCTGGACGGGCGCCGTCGCCATGGGCATCGGTCGTACGATGCGGACGAGCTGCCGCTGGCCGGGCGGGATCTGGATGATGGCCGGGCTGGCGCGCAGCGCCTGCGAGGGTTCCAGTTGGTCGCTTGCCGTGGTTTGAGACCATTGCTGGACCCGGATCTGTGCGTTTATCGGGTGGTCTGCATTGTTCTGCAGCCATAGTGCGTTCGCCTGCTGTTTTTCAGTGAATTCCAATACGATCGGCGCAACCTGCAGGTTGCCGGCGGGGCAGCCGAATGCACAGGCAAGCAGTGTGGCCAGCAGCAGCCTGTGGCCATGGTTGGCCTTGTTTCCCGGCCGGCGATCGCAGGAGGCGCACATCGCTGGCGTGCTCAATAGGTGACCGTGGCGACGACGGTGTCGCTGTAGCTGCCGGCAGGGGCATCGGTGGAGGGCACGCGGCCATAGACGGGGATGCTCTGTACGCTGGCCGTGCCGACGCCGGCCAAGGTGTCGGTTCCGACGACCTCGCCCCAGAAATCCTGGCGGCCGGCATCGCGATACAGGCCATAGGCGATGAAGTTGTTGTTGCCATCGCTCATGCGCCGGTTGTCGGCCGCTGCGGTGGTGCTGGTGGCGTTGGCGCCGGGGTTCATGCCGATGGTGTAGGGCGTGCCGCTGCTGCAGGTCACTTCCAGGCTGCCCTGGGTGTCGGCCGGGGCGCCGGTGGCGCGGGCCATGGTACCGAAGTCGAGGTCACTGGCAGCTGCGGCCTGGATGTCACAGGACTCGGTGATGACGATGCGGACCTGGAATTGCGCAGTCTCGGTGGCCGCCGCTGCAAGGCCGGTGACGGCAACAACGGCGAGACTGAGTGAAGCGACGAGGAGGTTGTGCGCGTGCATGTCGATACTCCCGTTTGTTGAGCCAATGCGTGAGGTGGTGAGGCATGGCATCGGCTGGCGGGCAAAGCTAAACACGCTGTTATGGGAATGACGCGGGTTTAAAGTGATTGATCGAGCTGAACAGGCGATATTGCTGGTTTCAGTCAAAACCTTCGGTGGACGAGCCCGGCTGGGCAGGTTGGGAAGAGTTTGCTGCCGCAGGCGGCCGTCTGGTGCAAACGCCCGGTACTCACCGTGATGCAGGTTGGCTCCTGCGACGGAGCAGGTACTGGCGGCCGCTTCGTCTTCAGTCAGTACGTCAATGTCACCGTGATGGTGTCTTGGTAGTTGCCGGGCGGGGGACTGGTCTGTGCGGGTACCTGGCCGTAGACCGTCAGGGTCTGCATGTCGCCGGTGCCGGTGCCGCTGACGGCGGTATTCTGGGTGTTGCTCCAGCGGCTGGAATGGCCGGGGTCGCTGTACAGCTCATAGCCGATGCGTTCGGCGCCCATGGCCATGAAGCGATTTGCCGCCTGCGCGTGCAGGCCCTCATCCAGGGTGACCTGCCTGGCGACATCCTGGGTGCACCGCAGTTGCAACATCGTTGTCTGCTCGCTTGGGAGGGATAGTCCGGCCGCCAGGCTGAAGTTCATCTGCGAAAGGGCGCTGATGCGCCAAGTGCGCTGGGGCAGGGGCGATTCCGGGTTCATTAATGTGAAATACTTAGCGAAATAACCCAAATGGGGGATAATCGACAGATGGCAATCCAACTGAAAACCCCCGAAGAAATCGAGAAGATGCGCATCGCCGGCCGTCTGGCGGCTGAGGTGCTCGACATCATCACCCCGCACGTCAAGCCCGGTGTCACCACCGAAGAGCTGGACCGCATCTGCAACGACCACATCATCAATGTGCAGGGCACCATCCCGGCCAATGTGGGCTACCGCGGGTTCCCCAAGACCGTGTGCACCTCGGTCAACAACGTCATCTGCCACGGCATTCCCAGTGAAGCCAAGGTGCTCAAGGATGGCGACATCATCAATATCGACGTGACCGTCATCAAGGATGGCTGGCACGGCGATACCAGCCGCATGTATTACGTCGGCACGCCCTCGGTGATGGCCAAGCGCCTGGTGGAAACCACCAAGGAAGCGATGTGGCGCGGCATCCGTGCAGTCAAGCCGGGCGCGACCCTGGGCGATGTGGGTCATGCGATCCAGGAATTCGCTGAAGCTGAGCGCTTCAGCGTGGTGCGCGAGTATTGCGGCCACGGCATCGGCAAGGTCTACCACGACGAGCCGCAGGTGCTGCATTACGGGCGCCCGGGGCAAGGCCTGGTGCTCAAGGCGGGCATGACCTTCACGATCGAGCCGATGATCAACGAAGGCACCCGCTACACCAAGGTGCTGCCGGATGGCTGGACCGTGGTGACCAAGGACCGCAAGCTCTCGGCGCAGTGGGAACACACCATTGTGGTGACCGAGGATGGCGTTGAGGTACTGACGTTGTCGCCGGCGGAATCCGCGCAGGCATGACCTCACTGCCGGCGGGCCCGATTCTGGACACGCCGGCAGATCCTGCCGGTGACGCGCAATGGGCTGCCGATGCACGGCAGTCACTTGCCCATACCGATGCCCGCCTGGGCAAACGCTTCGAGCAGACCGACAATGTCGAGCGCCTGCCCGGCCTGCGCACGCGCGCGGTTGATCAACTGATCATCGATGCCTGGCACCGCTGCATTCCCGCTGGTGCCGGGCTGGCATTGTTCGCGGTTGGCGGCTACGGTCGTGGCGAACTGTTCCCACGTTCGGACATCGACCTGCTGGTGCTGGCCGAAACCGATGTACAGCACCGCCACGAAGCCGCACTGGCACGTTTGTTCGCACTGCTTTGGGATGCCGGCTTGCCGGCCAGTCACGCGGTGCGCTCGGCGACACAATGCGTGCACGCTGCCGCCGACCAGACCGTGCTGACCGCCTTGATCGAAGCGCGTGCGCTTGTCGCCGATGCCACTGCCCAGCATGGCCTTGCACGGGCAATTGCACCGAGCCTGGTATGGCCGCCGCGTGAGTATTTCCTGGCCAAGCGCGAGGAACTGCTTGCACGCCACCAGCGTTTTGGTGATACCGCCGACAACCTCGAGCCGGACATCAAGGACGGCCCGGGCGGCCTGCGCGATCTCAATACGCTGGGCTGGATGGCGCTGCGCGCCTTCGGCGTCAGCAACATCGATGCGCTGGTCGGGCTGGGCCATCTTGGGCTGGACGAGGCTGCTGCGCTGAAGCGCGAACGCCAGGTACTGGTGCGGCTGCGCTATGGCCTGCATCTGGTTGCACAGCGCCCGGAAGAACGCCTGCGTTTCGATTACCAGAAGACCCTGGCCGCGCGCATGGGCTTCGGTGACGACGCCGAGAGCCTGGGCGTGGAAAAGATGATGCAGGGCTTCTATCGCAGTGCGACGGTCATCCGCCGCATCAGCGACCGCCTGCTGCAGCGGTTTGAGGAACAGTTTGACGGCGAAGCCACGCCGCTGCCGGTGGGCCAGGGTTTCTCACTGCGGCGCGGCTATCTGTCCGCCGACGATCCGCTGTGGCCGCACGGCGACATCCGCAGCATCTTTGCCTTGTTCGCCTGCTGGGCCCGTACCGCCGACGTGCGCGGCCTGCACTCGATGACCGCGCGCGGCCTGGCCGAGATGCTGGATGAAATCCCTGCCTACACCGCGGTGGACGAGGCGGTGCGTGAGCAGTTCATGGCCTTGCTGCGCGGCCCGCGTGCGGTCGATACGCTGGCGCGGATGGCGCGCCTGGGCGTGCTTGGCCAATGGATACCGGCATTCGCGGCCGTGTCCGGACGCATGCAGTTCGACCTGTTCCATGTCTACACGGTGGACCAGCACACCTTGATGGTGCTGCGGAACATGGCCTTGTTTGCCAGCGGCCGCGCCGACGAACGTTTTTCCATCGCCCACGAAGTCTGGCCGCGCCTGCGCAAGCCCGAGCTGCTGTTGCTGGCTGGCCTGTTCCATGACATCGCCAAGGGGCGTGGTGGCGACCACTCGGAACTGGGCGCGGTGGACGCGCGTGAGTTCTGCAGCCTGCATGGCTTGAGCAGCTCGGATACCGAACTGGTTGCGTGGTTGGTGGAACAGCATCTGCGCATGTCGGTGACTGCGCAGAAGCAGGACATCACCGATGCGGAGGTGATCCACCGTTTTGCCGGCCTGGTGGGTGACCGTGATCGCCTTGATTATCTTTATCTGCTGACCTGCGCCGATATCGCCGGCACCAGCCCCAAGATGTGGAATGCATGGAAGGACCGCCTGCTGGCCGACCTGTATTTCGCCACCCGCCGCGCGCTGCGCGAGGGTTTGGAACATCCCCTGCCGGAGGCGGAGCGGGTGCAGGAAGCACGCGACAACGTGCGCGAACAGATGCGCTTGCTCGGTCATGACGACGTGGTGATCGATCGCCAGTTTGCAGCCATGCCCGACGAAAGCTTCGTGCGTTTCCGTCCCGAGCAGCTGGTATGGCAGGCTGCGTCGCTGGTGGAAATCCACAAGGGCGGCACCTTGGTCAAGGTGCGGCGTATTACGCCCGAGAGCGATGCGCTGGAAGTCTTCGTGCATTCACCGGACCGCGATGGCATGTTCGCCGCCATCGTGATGACGCTTGATCGTGCCGGTTATGGCATTCACCGCGCACGCGTGCTGGACGGCCCTGGCGACACCATTTTCGACACCTTCGAAGTCACCCCGGCAGGCAGTTTCGCCGATGGTGATGCCGCACGGCTGGAGGCCGCGCTGCGCAAGGCGCTGGCCGGCAATATCCTGGTCCTGCGTCCGTCGCGACGGGTGATGCCGCGCCAGCTCAAGCATTTCCGCTTCGCTCCGCGCATCGAGTTCCTCGACTCCAGCCATCAGGACCGCACCGTGTTGAACCTGGTGGCGCCGGATCGTCCTGGCCTGCTCGCCGATGTCGCGCATGTGCTGCGCGACCAGCGCCTGCGCGTGCAGGACGCGCGCATCGCGACCTTCGGTGAGCGCGCCGAGGATCAGTTCCAGCTTACCGATCGCCACGATCACCCCCTTACCGAAACCTCCATGCAGGCCTTGCGTGATGCATTGCTTGCCTGCCTGGATCCCGACAACAAGCCAGGAGACCCCCACTGATGGCAAGCAAGCCCGCAACCAAGAAGACCGTGACCAAGACGACCGCCAAGAAGGCTGCGCCTGCAAAGGCCGCGCCGAGCAAGGCGGCTGCGCCGAAGAAAAAGGCCGCAGCAACGACCAAGCCGGTCGCCAAGCCTGTTGCGAAGGCGGTCAAGGTGCCGGTCAGGAAGGTTGCTGCTGCCAAGCCGAAGTCGACCAAGCCGGTCACGCCTTCGGTAGGCCCGCGCAGCCTGCGCAAGCCGCCGGCACCGGGCGTTGCCGAGTTGAAGTTCAGTATTGAGAGCGCCTTCGAGCGCCGCACCATGCTGACCATGGACGAGATCGAAGGTTCGACCCGCGCGCTGGTCAACCGCGTGATCGACGGCCTCGAGTCGGGTGAGTTCCGCGTTGCCGAGCCGGATGGCAACGGCGGTTGGAAGGTCAACGAGTGGTTGAAGAAGGCCGTGCTGTTGTACTTCCGTGTCAATGACATGGCGGTGATGGACGGTGCCCCGGCACCGTTCTGGGACAAGGTCGAGTCGCGCTTCGAAGGCTATGACGAGCCCGCGTTCCGCGCCGCCGGTGTGCGCGTGGTACCCGGTGCGATTGCCCGCCGTGGCACGCATTTCGGCAAGGACGTGGTGCTGATGCCGAGCTTCACCAATATTGGCGCACACGTCGGTGAAGGCACGATGGTCGATACCTGGGCCACGGTGGGTTCCTGCGCGCAGATCGGCAAGCATTGCCACCTGTCCGGTGGTGCCGGCATCGGTGGCGTGCTGGAGCCGTTGCAGGCCAGCCCGACCATCATCGAGGACCATTGCTTCATCGGTGCGCGTTCGGAAGTGGTGGAAGGCGTGGTCGTCGGCCACCACAGCGTGATCGGCATGGGCGTGTTCCTGAGCCAGAGCACCCGCATCTACAACCGTGCCACCGGCGAGGTGACCTACGGCTATGTGCCGCCGTACAGCGTGGTGGTCAGCGGCTCGCTGCCGTCCAAGGACGGCACGCATTCGCTGTACTGCGCGGTGATCGTCAAGCAGGTGGACGCCAAGACCCGCAGCAAGACCAGCGTCAACGACCTGCTGCGCGGGTTGGCGGACTGAGCCAGCCGGAGGTGCAACGCCGTCCCTTCTCCCGCCTGCGGGAGAAGGTGCCCCGAAGGGGCGGATGAGGGGAGCTTTAGCTTCGCTCCTATTCTGAGGGTTAGAAGCTTGGGCAATGAGCTAGAAGCGTCGCCGCCCACCCCCCCCCCGACCCCAACCACCCCCGCGGGGGGGCCGG
>NZ_JBXFWM010000034.1:0-42982 GCF_056856655.1 Stenotrophomonas sp. STEN033 | reverse complement strand
CGTCTCCCCCCTCCCCCCCCCCCCCCCCCGCCGCCGGCGGGCGGGGCCGCTCGTGGGGGGCGGGCCCCCCGCCCCCCCCCCCGCGTCCTGGGATCCCCCGCCACCCCCGCCCCCCACCGGGCCCCCCCACTACAATTGAACCCTTCAAATGAGATTCATTCCTATTTAAAGGAAATCGGCTAGAATAGGAAGGTCTCCAATTTACGAATCACGGCATGTCTTCCGCTTTTGGCGCCGAAACGGTGCTTGAGGTCCGTCACTGGACGGACGCCTACTTCAGCTTCTCCACCACCCGCGACAGCGGCTTCCGCTTCGAGAATGGCCAGTTCGTGATGATCGGGCTGGAAAACGAAGGCGCCCGCCCCGTCATGCGTGCCTATTCCATCGCCAGCGCCAACTGGGAAGAGCAGTTGCACTTCTTCAGCATCAAGGTGCAGGAAGGTGCGCTGACCTCACGCCTGCAGCACCTCAAGCCCGGCGACAAGGTGCTGGTCGGCAAGAAGCCCACCGGCACCCTGCTGATCAGCGATCTGCATCCCGGCAAGCATCTCTACCTGCTGGGCACCGGCACCGGCCTGGCGCCGTGGCTGAGCGTGGTCAAGGACCCGGAAACCTACGAGCGCTTCGAGAAGGTCATCGTCTGCCACGGCGTGCGTTTTGCGAAGGACCTGGCTTACCGCGCGTATTTCGAACAGGAACTGCCGAACGACGAAATCCTCGGCGACATCGTCCGCGACAAGCTGCTGTACTACCCGGCCGTCACCCGCGAACCCTTCCCCAACCAAGGGCGCCTGACCTCGCTGATGGAGAGTGGGCAGATGCAGGAAGCACTCGGCCTGCCGCCACTGGATCCCGCCAACGATCGCTTCATGATCTGCGGCAGCCCGCAGATGCTGGCGGACCTGCGCAGCGTGCTCGACGCGCGTGGCTTTGAGGTCTCCGCACGCATCGGCACCCCGGGTCATTACGTGTTCGAGCGCGCCTTCGTCGAGAAGTAATGCTTGTAGGGTTTTTACCGACCATTGGCGGCTATGAACCCGGACAATGATGCCGTAGCGTAACGGCCGGATCACACTGATCCGGCCGTTTTCAGTTCAGGGGAAAGGATTCATGGTTTCAAGTAGTTCCCGCAACAGCTTCATCGACAATCAGCGCAGCGTCTTGCTCGACGAGCTGGCGCAATGCCGGCAACGCGCCGAGACCGCCAAGCAGGCGATGGGCGCTGCCTATCCCGCCGCCTGCCAGGCAACACAATCCATGCGCCCGGTTTTCGAAGAGGGGCTGGCGCAGGCGCGCCGCAATACCTTGCAAAAAGGCCGCAAAGGCACCTGGGGCGCTGCCCTGAGTCTGCGCGCGAGCCTGGGCACCGGCGGGGTCCGCAACATCACCTGGTTGCTGCTGCTCGGCAGCCTGGTGCTGTATGGGCCGGTTCGGAGCTTCTGCGGCCAACTATCGTACACACTGCCCTTTCCCGTCAGCCTGCTGTTCCTGTTGTTCGTCTACATTCCACCGGCCGTGATCCTCTATGCAGGGCTGGTCTGGCTGGGCCGTTACCGTCTGTCCAAGCGCAACGCTGCAGCCGGGCTGGCCTCCATCGATGCACTGAGCAAGCGCCAGTTGCAGTTGCACGCATTTGGCAGGAAGCAGGACGACAGCCGCAGCCATCCCTATCCTGTGGTCCGCGCGCCCGCGCCCTCGGTGGAGAAACTCGGCAACAACTGGCAGCTCGGCGACAAACACGACAACTCCAATGCGGTGATGGTCGGCATGAACACCGATATCGCCAGCGACAAGGATCCGGACTTTTTCATCCGCCTGCCGCTCAATGGCCATCCTGGCGGTTTTGTGCGCGTCCGCGCCGAGGTGGATGAGCATTCCGGGACCTGGACGCCATTGGCCGCCGAGCTGGCGCCAATGTTGGCGCCACTGGCGCAGCCCATCGTCGAACTGCAGGCATTGAGCGCACCCTACGAGCGTGAGCTGCAACTGCAGAAGTCCCTGCTGACCCGGCTAGCCTCGCTGGACAAGCTGGAAGCCAACTGGAAGGACGTCGCCATCCCGGAGCAGACCCTGGAACAGGTGATCAAGCTGGTGGACCGTTTTGCCGCCGGTACCCCACCACTGCCCAAGGGCATGTTGCTGTGGGGCCCGCCCGGCACCGGCAAGACCCTGATCGCGCGCAAGCTGGCCGAACACGTGGACTGCAATTTCGTTGCGGTGACCATCGCCGACCTCAAGGGCGAACACATCGGCCACACCGGCCCCAAGGTCAAGAAGATCTGGGAGAACGCACGCAGCAAGGGCCCGACCATCCTGTTCGTGGACGAATGCGAAAGCGCCTTCGCCCGCCGCGGCAGCCGCGACACCGACAACTTCGGCAATGAACTGGTACAAACCTTCATTGCCGAATGGGACGGTTTCAATCAGGGCAGCGGCAACGTGCTGGTAATCGGTGCCACCAATCGTCAGGAACTGATCGATGATGCGGTGCTGTCCCGCTTCACCGTTTCCATCGAACTGGCCGCACCCAATGCCGAAGCACGCGAGCGCATCCTGCTGGCCGAGTTCGGCAAGGCCCAGCTTTCCTTGCCGGTGACCGAAGCACTGGTGCGCGAGACTGCCGGCATGTCCGGCCGCGACCTGTCCACCCTGGTCACCAGTGTGGTGGCCACCCATCCAGCCGGACGCCCGGCCGCGACCGACTTCAGCACCGCCATTGCCCGCCTGCGCGGCAAGAGCTCGACCTCGGTGCAGGCCTTGGGCTGGGACGATGTGATCGTGCCGGTGAGCACCCGCGCCGAGTTCGAAAGCCTCGGTAAGGAACTGCTGCATGCCGAAGAACTGGCGCGGATGAACATCCCGGTGCCACGCGGCATCCTGCTGTATGGCCCCCCCGGCACCGGCAAGACCCAGATCGCGCGCGTACTGGCCAGCCAGTCCGGGCTGTCCTTCATCGCCGCCTCCTCGGCGGAGATCAAGGGCCAGTTCCTCGGCGATGGCGGCGCACGGGTCAAACAGCTGTTCGAAAAAGCCCGTGCGCAGGCACCGTGCATCGTCTTCCTCGATGAGATCGACACCATCGCGCCGCCGCGTGGCAGTGGCAACTCGGACAAGTTGAACGCCGAGATCGTCGCCCAGCTGCTGCAGGAACTGGACGGCATCAGCACCAAACAAGGCCAGGTATTCCTGCTTGCCGCCAGCAACCATTTGGACGCCATCGACAGCGCCCTGCTGTCGCGGTTGGAGCGCAAGATCCAGATCGGCCTGCCCGACATCGACGCGCGCGCCGCCATCCTGCGCCTGCAGCTGGCCGGCAAGCCGCTGGATTTTGCCGTGGACGAGGTGCTGGGCACCCTGGCAGCCGCCACCGAAGGCAGCTCCGGCCGCGACCTGCAGTCACTGGTCACCGCCGCCACCCGCCGCGCCCTGCAACGGGCCATGGCCGAACACGGCGACCCGACCAAGGTGCAGCTGCAGCAGAAAGACCTGCTGGACGAAGCGGCGACCGATCCGGTCTAGCCGCTGCCTGAGGACTCCGGGCTCAGCCCAGCGCCGCCCGGATATCCGCTTCAAGCGCATCCGGGCGCGCAGTGGGCGCGTAGCGGGCGATCACCTGCCCATTGCGTCCGATCAGGAACTTGCTGAAGTTCCATTTGATCGCGGCGATGCCCAACGCGCCGCGCTTCTGCCGCTGCAACCACTGCCATAGCGGATCGGCGTCGACGCCATTGACCTTGAGCTTGGCCGACAGCGGGAAGCTGACGCCAAAATTGATGCTGCAGAAATCCTGGATGGCGGCGGCATCGCCCGGCTCCTGATGGCCGAACTGGTCGCAGGGACAGCCCAGCACCACCAGCCCTTGCGGGCCCAGCTCCTGCCATAGCTGCTCCAGCCCTTCATACTGCGGGGTGAAGCCGCACTTGGACGCGGTATTCACTATCAGCAGCACCTTGCCATCAAAGGCGGCCAGCGGCAGCGGACGGCCATCCAGTGCGGTCAACTCGAAATCAAAGGCGTTGGGCATGGCACGGCTCCTGACAGAACGGCCAGCCTACGACATCACGGCACGAACGGCATGCAAAATGTGGCCTTTCAGCGCAACCATGCCATTCGACACACCCGTACAGGCGCGCCTGCAGGTACCCTGAAAGAATCAGTCTTTTTACCGGAGTTTCCGCCTTGAACACCCGTCTCGCCCTCGCCCTTGCCGCGACCCTGGGTCTTGCCCTGCCGGCCTACAGCCAGGCCGCAACCACTGCGACCACCCAGTCGGCCCAGCAGGCCAATCCGTTCTTCGCTGAAAGCCCGCTGCCGCTGCACTACCCGCAGTTCGACAAGATCAAGGACGCCGATTTTGCCCCGGCTTTCGACGCTGGCATGGCGCAGCAGCTGCAGGAAGTGGAGGCGATCGCCAACAACCCGGCCACACCGACCTTTGAAAACACCCTGATCGCGCTGGAAAACAGCGGTGCCGTGCTGGACCGCGCCACCACCGTGTTCTTCTCGCTGATCGGCGCCGACACCAATGACGCGCGCAAGAAGCTGCAGGCCGACTACTCGGCCAAATTTGCCGCGCATGGCGATGCCATCAACCTCAATGGCAAGCTGTTCTCGCGTATCGAGACCCTGTACAACGACCGCGCCAAGCTGGGCCTGGACGCTGAAGGCCTGCGCCTGGTCGAGAAGTACTACGACAATTTCGTCCGCGCCGGCGCCAAGCTGTCCGACGCCGACAAGGCCAAGCTCAAGGCGATGAACGCCGAGCTGGCCAACCTGGGCACCAAGTTCAGCCAGAACGTGCTGGCCGAGGTCAACGCGTCCTATATCGTAGTGGACGACGTCAAGCAGCTCGACGGCCTGTCCGATGAGCAGATCGCCGCCGCCGCCGAGGCCGCCAAGGCCCGCAAGCTGGACGGCAAGTACGTCATCGCCCTGCTCAACACCACCGGCCAGCCGCCGCTGACCAACCTGACCAACCGCGAGCTGCGCCAGAAGATCTACGAAGCTTCGGTGTCGCGTGGCAGCAAGGGCGGCGAGTACGACAACACCGCCCTGGTCTCGCGCATCATGACCCTGCGTGCCGAGAAGGCCGCGCTGATGGGCTTCCCGAACTTCGCCAGCTACTCGCTGGGCAACCAGACCGCCAAGACCCCGGAAGCGGTCAACGCCATGCTCGGCCAGCTGGCCCCGGCTGCGGTCACCAATGCCAAGCGCGAAGCCGCCGACCTGCAGGCGATGATCGACAGCGAGCAGAAGGCCGCCGGCAAGCCGACGTTTGAACTGCAGCCGTGGGACTGGGCCTTCTACAGCGAAAAGGTGCGCCAAGCCAAGTACAACTTCGACGAGTCGCAGCTCAAGCCGTACTTCGAGCTGAAGAACGTGCTGGAGAACGGCGTGTTCTTTGCCGCCGGCAAGGAATTCGGCCTGAGCTTCAAACAGCGCACCGACCTGCCGGTGTACCACGACGACGTCACCGTCTATGACGTGTTCGACGCCGATGGCAGCCAGCTGGCGATCTTCATCTTCGACCCGTATGCACGTGAGTCCAAGCGTGGCGGTGCGTGGATGAACGCCTATGTGTCGCAGTCGGGCCTGACCGGTGACAAGCCGGTGGTGGCCAACCACCTCAACATCCCCAAGCCGCCGGCCGGCAAGCCGACCCTGCTGACCTGGGACGAAGTAACCACCACCTTCCACGAGTTCGGCCATGCGCTGCACGGCATGTTCTCGGACGTGAAGTACCCCTACTTCGCCGGCACCGCAGTGCCGCGTGACTTCGTCGAGTTCCCCTCGCAGGTGAACGAGATGTGGTCCGACGAGCCGACCATCCTGGCCAACTACGCCAAGCACTACCAGAACGGCTCGGCGATGCCGCAGGCGCTGCTGGACAAGGTGATTGCCGCGTCCAAGTTCAACCAGGGCTTTGCCACCACCGAGTACCTGGGTGCGGCGATGCTGGACCAGAGCTGGCACCAGATCGGTGTTGGCCAGATCCCGGCGCCGAAGGACGTGATGAAGTTCGAGCATGAAGCACTGGTCAAGGACGGCATCTATTACGCGCCGGTTCCGCCGCGCTACAAGACCCCGTACTTC
This sequence comes from Stenotrophomonas sp. STEN033, assembly GCF_056856655.1. NCBI lineage: Bacteria > Pseudomonadati > Pseudomonadota > Gammaproteobacteria > Lysobacterales > Lysobacteraceae > Stenotrophomonas > Stenotrophomonas sp. STEN033. The sequence goes on along the minus strand of NZ_JBXFWM010000034.1, from coordinate 36,889 downwards.
AGCCACATCATGGGCGGCTACTCGGCGGGCTACTACGCCTACATCTGGTCCGAGGTGCTGGACGCCAACACCCAGAAGTGGTTCCGCGAGCATGGCGGGCTGTCGCGTGCCAACGGCGACCATTTCCGCAAGACCCTGCTGTCCAAGGGCGGCAGCGTGGATGCGATGGAGCTGTTCCGCAACTTCGCCGGCCACGAGCCGCAGATCGAGCCCTTGCTGGAGAAGCGCGGCCTGACCACCGGTGCTGCTACCAAGTAAGCAGTTACTGGTCTTGATGGAATGAAAACGCCCGGCTTTGCCGGGCGTTTTCTTTTGCGTGGTGCAGGCAGATCAAGAGCGGCCCTCATCCGCCCTTCGGGCACCTTCTCCCGCTCGCGGGAGAAGGGAGCGCGTCGGCGCTACGAGGCTCTGACGTATTGCCGGTACTCAGCATTGCGCGGCAACTCTCAGCTCAAGCAGCAGCCTGCATTCCCTTCTCCCGCGAGGGGGAGAAGGTGCCCGGAGAGCCTGCCCCCCCGCACGCCGGCGGGGGATTAGGGGGCTTTTAGCTTTTATATTATATATTTTAACATTTATCTTTTAGCTTTTATCATTTTGAATTTAGAGTTTAGGGACGAGACTCTGAGGCTCCACTTCGAACTTCATACAGCCAGCAGCGAACAAACCCGACCCAGCCTTATCGCCCCTGCTCCACAATCACCGTCGCAGTCATGCCGTTGGCAAGCACCACCCCGTTTGCGAGCGCGCCAGCATCGAGCTTGATCCGCACCGGAATCCGCTGCGCCAGCCGCACCCAGTTGTAGGTCGGGTTCACATTGGCCAGCAGATCACTGCCGGTCGGGCTGTCCGCATCGGTAATACCGTGCGAGATGCTCTCGATATGTCCATGCAGTTCCTGCCCGCTCATCAGCTGCACGCGCGTGCCATCGCCCACATGCAGCTGGCCAAGCTTGGTCTCTTCAAAATAGCCGTAGACCCAGAACGAGTCGGTGTCGATCACCGCCAGCTTGGCCGCACCGGCGGTAGCGTAATCACCCTGCCGCACTTCCAGGTTGGTGACATAACCATCCACCGGCGCACGCACTTCGGTGCGCTCCAGGTTCAATTCGGCCGTATCCAATGCTGCCTGCGCCTGCTCCACCGCGGCCAATGCCTGCTGCTGCGCGGCACTTGCCTGCTGGCGGCTGGCCTGTGCCTGGGCAACGCCGGCACGTGCGGCCTGCGCGGCGCTGAGCGCATCGGTGCGTGCTTCTTCCGAAATCAGGCTGCCGGTGATGCGCTGGCGGCGTTCGTATTGCAGCTCGTAACGACTGGCGTTGACACTCTGCTGTGCAGCGCCGGCCGCGGCGACCTGGATGCTGGCACCGGCCGCACGCGCCGAGGCCTGCGCCGCCGCCAGATTGCCGCGGGCTTGATTCAACGCGTTCCGATAACGCGCCGGATCGATCCGGTAGAGCACATCGCCGCGCTTCACCAACTGGTTGTCACGCACTGCCACCGCGCTCACCGGGCCGGACACATCCGGCGCTACCCGCACCACCTCCGCGCGCAGGCGGCCCTCGCGGGTCCAGGGGGAATACATGTAGTGGCGCCACATCGCCATCGCGACCAGGGCAGCAATCACCACCACCACCGCGGTGAGGGAGAAACGAAGCAGGGATTGGACTTTGGGGGTCATGGAGAGTTCTCAGAACAGCAGCAGGCCGAAGCCACCAAACAGACAGATGAAGATCGCGGTACGGAACAAGGCCGGATGCCAGACATGGCGGTACCAGCCACGCCGGCCGGCGACCGCGTCCAGCGCCCACAACAGCACGCAAACCAACAGGAACAACAACAGCAGGCCGGGAAACAGGGTTCCCGCGAAGGCGATTTCAATGGGCATGGGGATCGGTCTCCAGGGTTGAATCCGCGGCCGTGTTGTAGGCCGCCATCACCGAGCGGTCGTCCACCATCGCCAGCCGCACCAGCCGCAGGTGCAGCAGCACGCGTGCGGCCACGCCACCCTCCCCGGCCTGGGCGCGGGCAACGTCGATGGCGGCCGCCAGCGCTGCATCGGCGCGCAGCCAGGCAGCCCTGTCGGGCAGTGCGAAGAAGTCCGACAACGCCCGCACCACCGCGTCCACACCCTGATGCAGCGTTGTCGATACCGGTTCGTGGGCAACATCCTGGCGCAGGTGGATCAGCGCACGGCCGGTCTCGTTGACCGCCAATGCCCAGGCCAGCTGCTCACGTGATTCCTCGCTGCCCGGCGCGGTATGCGCCACGATCTGATGCAGCAGGTCGCTATTGCTGCTTTCAAAACGGTGCTGCAGGCCACGCAGCGGTGCCTGCGCCGCCAAACCCACCTGCGCACGCAGGCCGGCCATCTGCCGCCGGCGCAACCAGGCCGTGCCTACCAGCGGCGGCATCAGCGCGAAGCTCAGTACCGCCGCACCCATCGCGATCATGTGCGAGGTGCCTTCGTTGAAGAAGCGCGTCGGGTCGAAGCTATGCACGCTGGTAATGGCCAGGATGTTGACCAGGCCCATGGTGTAACCCAGCCCGAACACCGACAGCTTCGGCCGGCTGACCATATAGGGCCCCACCAGGAAGAACGGCAGCAGACCGGCGACCAGCAGCGTATAGCCCTCCATCCGCGTCAACACGGTGAAGTTGCAGACATAGGCCGCCAGCAAGCCGACCAGATAGCCCCAGCCCACCTTGCCGGTCATCCGCGCGGCATTGGGCACGGTTGCGAACAGGCCGGAGAAGATCGTCGCCAGCAGCATCACGTTGATCGCCATGGCCCAACCGCTGGCCGCCCACAGCGCGCCCAGCAACAACATGGTGATCGCGGTACGGGCAAATGCCACGGCCGCACCAAGGTAGTCATTGCCGCGGACGAAGTGCGCACGCGCATCGTCCTCGGTGGGCGCCACCTGCGCGGTCAGCTGTCGCCGCGCATGCACGTACTGCTCCAGCTCCTTCACGAAACGGCGCAGCAGCTGCGTACCGACATCGAAATCCTCGATCTGCGCCGCCCCCTGCAAACCGCCGCGCAGCCCAGCTGCGCGCGACGCGAGCTGCCGGCGTACCTCATGGATGCGCTCAGCCAACTGCGCCGGGTCCTGCTCACTGCCCTGCAGAGCCAGGCCCAGGGGCTGGTACAGCTGCTGCAGTGCCTGCCCTGCCGCGGGCGCAGGCTGGCGCAGCAGGCGATTGATCAGGTGGTGCAACGACTGGAAGCTGGTCGAAGCCGCCATGAAGCGCTGGTTGAAGCGCTGCAGGTGGGCGCTGCGCGCCCGCGCGTCCGGGTCTTCGAAGATCACCGAGCTGCGCAGGTCCTCCAGCGTCACCGCATCGCGCACTACGCGCAGGTGGGCCTGCTCCATCTGCTCACGCGGCATCTCGCCCAGCAACGCGCCGCGCATGAAGCCGAGGAAGTTCTCATATTGGCCGCTGACCGCCGTGCGCAGGGTATCGCGCAGCCGCACCGGGAAGATCGTGTCGCTGATCACCGCGGTGACCAGCAGCCCCAGCAGCACCTCACTGATACGCGCGACCGCCGAGTCGAATACCTGCCCCGGCTGGGTAGCGATCACCGGCAAGGCGATGATCGCGGCGGTGTAGCCGGCCAGCACGAAGGCATAGGACTTGAAGTTGCGATGCAGGGTGGCCCCTGCGGTGCAGCCGGCAATCCACAACGCCATCAGTATCAGGAAGGGTTCGCGCTGTTGCGGGAACAGCGCCACGATCAACAACGCCGCCGCCGCGCCCACCAAGGTGCCCAGCACGCGATAGAAGGCCTTGGCCAGCACCATGCCGCTCTGCCGGTGCATGACGATGACCGTGGTCATCATCGCCGTGCCCGGTTGCGGCAGCTGCAGGCGCATCGCCAGCCAGCCGGTCAGGAAGAAGGCCACGGTGGTACGCAGCACGAACAGCCAGGTATCGGCCTCGCCTTTCAGAAAGACCCGCATTCCCGCGTACCAGGGCGTGGCTGTCGGCGTGCTCACCGATGATGGGATGGCGGGCATGCTGGACTCAGTTCGCCTCGATGCCATCGAGCATCTTCTTGAGAAGCCGCTCAAGCTGGTGCTGCTCTTGCCCATCCAGGCCCTGCACCTGCATGACCAACAGCTCCGCCATCTTGGGCAGCAGCCGCTGGATGCAGGCCAGGCCATTCGCGGTCAGGTGCAGGCCCAGCTTGCGCCGGTCATGGGCGTCCGGAATGCGCTCCAACAGGCCCTTGTTGCACAGTTGGTCGGTCAGCCGGGTGATGTTGGCCGACTTCTCGGTTGCCGCTTCAGCCAACTCCGACGGGGTCAGCGGATGATCCGGCGTGCCGTACAACATCATCAGGATGTTGTACTCGGCGTGGCTGAGCTCGAACTCGCGCAACACCGCATTGGCACGGTCATGGACCGTCTTGTAGATCCCTTTGACCAGGCGCACCAGCACCGCGGGCTCGCGCGGGAATCCCGGCCAGCGGGCGCAGGTGGCATCAATCCGGGTTTCTGTCGCGTCGAAGCTGCTCATGGCCTATCCGGCTCATCCAAGGATGAGGCAGATAATACACATGTGTAATATAAACTTATAAAACAGTTTCGGGGTTACAGCGTTCTACGTTCAGCGTGGCGCCACATAGCCGCCACGCACCCCGCGCGGTGACAGCACCAGTTGCCACAGCTGCGAGTGGCGGGTGCGGAAGGTGGCCATGGAGCCCGCCAGGTAAAAGCGCCACATGCGCCGGAAGCGCTCGTCATAGCGTGCATCCAGCTGATCCCATGCCGCCTCCACGTTCTCGCGCCATGCCCGCAGGGTGCGGTCGTAGTCGGTACCGAAGTTGTGCCAGTCCTCCAGCACGAACAGCCCTTCCATCGCATGGGTGATCTGCGCAGCCGACGGCAGCATGGAGTTGGGGAAGATGTACCTTGCGATCCACGGGTCGGTGCGATCGCGGCTGATATTGGTGCCGATGCTGTGCAGCAGGAACAGGCCCTGTTCGGCCAGGCAGCGCCGGGCCACCTCGAAGTAGGTGCGGTAGTTCTTGACCCCGACATGCTCGAACATGCCCACCGACAGAATGGCGTCGAACGGTTCGTCCAGCTCGCGGTAGTCCTGCAGGCGGATCTCGACCGGCAGCCCGGCGCACAGTTCGCGCGCGAACTCCGCCTGCTCCTGCGAGATGGTCACCCCCACCCCCTGCACGCCGTAGCGCTCGGCGGCGAATTTCAGCGCCTCGCCCCAGCCGCAACCGATATCGAGCACACGCATGCCAGGCTGCAGGCCCAGCTTGCGGCAGATCAGGTCCAGCTTGGCTTCCTGCGCGTCGTCCAGATTGCCGGCGTCGCGCCAGTAACCACAGCTGTAGACCAGGCGCTTGCCGAGCATGGCCCGGTAAAGATCGTTGCCAAGGTCATAGTGGCGCTTGCCGACCTCGTAGCTGCCCTGCCCGCTCTGCAGGTTGAACAGCTTGGCCTTGAGTGCATCCCAGACCTCGCCACCGCCATGCACGCGCTCGTCCAGGCGTGCGTCGAGCAGATGGGTGAGCAGGCCATCCAGCGAATGCGCCTGCCACCAGCCCTCCATGTAACTCTCGCCCAGACCGAGCGAGCCATCGGCCAGCACCCGCGCGTAGAAGCGCGGGTCGAGGATGTCCAGGTCCTGCTGCCGATCACCGCCGGGGCGGATATCGGCCTCCTGCAGCAGTGCTTCCACACGTCGTTGCAGCCCCGCATCCATCACTGACCTCCCATGTTTCAGGGGCGCGCGAACAACCCCTGGTAGTCCGCCGCAACGTGCGGCAACAACACCGCAGCCGGCACATCCACGGTCTGCGTGCCATCCGAGTACGGCCCCACCTGGTACGGCGGGAACACGAAACGCAGGGCCGAGATCTTGCCCGCCGCATCCATCACCGGCTGGAACTGGCCAAAGTTCGTGGCATCGGCCGCGGTGCCCTCATCGATCATCTTGGACAGGTTGCGGACCTGGGCCTGCTGTTCCTCAGGCGACAGGTCTTCACCCTGCGCGCGTACGGTCGCCTGTTCCAGCAGCTTGTCCTCGGTGAAGTCGCTGATCGCCTGCCAGCCCTTGGCCGAGCTGATGAGATCTTCCGCCTTCAGCAGCTGCTGCTGCTCGGGCAGCCACACGAAACGCGCCACCAGCGGCTGGCCATGGGCGCCACCGGTATAGCTGCTGCCATCGGCCGACACGGCCACCACTGCCGGCGTTTCCACCAGCATGTCGAAGGCAAGCGAGAGCTCGTACGGCGCGGTCGGCTTGTCGTTGCCCAGCTCGGCCACCGACTTCAACAGGTCGGCCTTGGCGTGGCCAGCATAATCGCTCAGCGCATTGGCCAGGCCCGGGTACTTGGCGGCCGCCGGCGGGTAGCTGATACCGATGACATAGCTTGGGGTGTTCTCAATCACATCGCGCAGATCAGCTGCCGCAGGTGCGACCGCAACCGGTGCCTGCACCGGTTCCGCGGCCGGTGCGACGGGCGCACCTTGCTCATCCTGCTTGCAACCGGCCAATGCCAGCAGCAACACCGCTGCGGCAGACGATCCCCGTACCAACCTGTTCATGCCCTTTCATCCCTTGGAAGTATGTGCGGCCGCCCGATCAGGCTTGGCCATGCCGGCAAATTATCCCAGCAGGTCGGCATATTCGCCATGGCGTTGCATGAAGGTCGCAGCGTAGGTGCAGGCCGGCACCACCTTCCAGCCGACGGCCCGTGCATGATCCAACGCGTAGCGGGTCAACTGCGCGGCGATGCCGCGTCCACCAATGGCCTGCGGCACCCCGGTGTGGGTGATGACCATGACCCCTGCATCCAGCTGATAGTCCAGAACCGCGCGCTGACCATCGACCACGGTCTGGAACCGGTGGGCGGCAGCATCGTGCTCGATGCCGGTTACCGTTGGTGTATTCAACGTCATGGATCCTCCTGCACAAGCCTACGAATTCGGTGAAAGCGCCGTGATGACGTGCCGGGCCAATCACAAGCGCCGTATTGCGTCACTTTCCGACATCCGCGCCGCCGGCGCCAGCCCGATCAAACCATGGACTGCGTCTCAAAAGCTGGCACGGGTTTTGCTGTGTCTATTGGCAAAACAGACAGCAAGCGAGGTGCGCCATGTTCGACAACGACCACACGATGCAGATTCCTTCCAACGACCATGACGCCACCCTGCTGGAAGGCCTGTTCCAACTGACCGTTGCCGGTGACACCCAGGGCTGGGAATTCAAGAAGATCGACAGCGAAGTCTATTCGCGCTTCCTTGACAGCTACGCCGCCTGAGTCCATTCCTGCAGCTGGCGCGCAGCCCACGCCACAGCCGGGAAGGAGGCGGGCCGCGACGACACAATTGGCGCGGCCCCTGCCTGGACGGGCAAGCCCGTCGCCGCCCCATCCGGCGGCGGTCAGAAGCTGAAAGTAGGATTCATCAGGCTCTGCAGGAAGTGCTGCAGCAGCTCCGGCTCCATGAACAGCATGAACATCACGCCGAACGCGGCACCGGCCAGGTGTGCGCTGTGATTGACGTTGTCCCCGCCCTTCTTGTCCATCCAGATGCTGTAGCCGACGTAGAACGCGGCATAGACGATGGCCGGGGCCGGGATGAACATCACCAGGATCAGTTTCCACGGCGCAATCAGGATGTAGGCGAACAGCACCGCCGATACCGCGCCTGAGGCGCCCAGGCTCAGGTAGTTCGGGTTCTTCTGGTTCTTCAGGTAGGTCGGCAGGATCGATACCACCAGCGCCGCCAGATAGAACAGGGGATAGACCCACCATTGCCCGGTGATGCCGAGCATGATGACCTCGATCGAGCGGCCGAAGAAATACAGGGTGACCATGTTGAACAGCAGGTGCCCGAAATCAGCATGGATGAACCCATAGGTCACCAGCCGGTCGTACTGCCGATGCTTGTCGATTGCTGGCGGCCACAGGATCAGCCGGTCCGCCAGCTTGCGGTTGTTGAACGCCATCCACGACACCAGTGCGGTGATGGCGATCAGGATCAGGGTTATCGGTCCTTGCATGGTCAAACCGCCCGGTAGTTGTCGACGACTTTATACCGCCGTGCATACCAGCCGAAAGCCAACGCCGCCAACAGCGCGAAGCCGGCGAAGAAGAACATCTGGAATGCAGTGACGCTCAGACCGGTGGTGGCGATGCTGCCGTTCACCGCATCGTTGCGCACCGCGAAATTGGCCAGCAGCACCCATAGGTTGCCGATGGTGGTGGTCAGGTTCCAGAAACTCATCACCACGCCCTTCATCGACTGCGGCGCCTGGCTGTAGGCAAACTCAAGACCAGTGGCCGAGACCAGCACCTCGCCGAGGGTCAGCAGCGCATAGGGCAGCACCTGCCAGACGATGGACATAGGCTCACCCCCATCCATGACCACCTGGATGCCGCCAATGACGATCCAGGCCAGGCCACTGAACGCGATACCTGCGGTCATCCGCCGCAATGCGGTCGGCTCCCAGCCCATCCGTGCCAGCATCGGGTACAGCACAAGGTTGTTGAACGGGATCAGGATCATCACCAGCGCCGGGTTCAAGGCCTGCATCTGCCCCGCCTGGAACCAGGCCGGCTTGGTCATTTCCGCGCCCTGGATGACCCAGGTGGACGCTTTCTGGTCGAACAACGAGTGGAACGGGGTGACCAGGGCAAAAATCACCAGCACCCGCAGCACGCTGCGCACGCCGTCGACGGCGGCGTCCGGGTGAATGCCACGGGCGCGGTCCAACTGCAGCCAAGCACCGCCGCCGATGAAGGCGATCACCACCACCAGTGCGATACAGGCGGCGATCACGAAGCCCAGCACCGGGGTCATGGCCAGCGAGACCACCGCCGCCACCAGGCCGAGCCCGGCCAGCAGCAGGCCCGGCCGGCCCTTGCCTGCCTTGTGCGCGAACAGCGCGGTGCGGATGACCTTGCTGAAGGAGTGCGGGTCATCGGCCATGTCCGGCTTGACCAGCACGTACTTCTTGCGACCCAGCCAGAACACGAACGTGGCGATGAACATCAGCAGCCCCGGGATACCGAACGCCACCGACGGGCCATAACTGGCCAACAACAGCGGCATCGTGAGCGATGCGAACAAGGAGCCGAAATTGATGATCCAGTAGAAGGCATCGAAGACCTTCTTCGCCAGGTGCTTGTTGCTCTGGTCGAACTGGTCGCCAACAAAGGACGCGACCAGTGGCTTGATGCCACCGGCACCAAAGGCGATCAGCCCAAGGCCGGCAAAGAAACCCATGCGGTTGTCTTCAAACACCGCGAGGAAGGCATGCCCCAGGCAGTAAACCAGGCTGAACCACAGAATGGTGTTGTACTTGCCGAAGAAGCGATCCGCGATCCAGCCACCCAGCAACGGGAAGAAGTACACACCGATCATGAAGGTGTGCATCAGGTCCTTGGCCGCCAGTGCCCGTTCACCCGAATCCAGGATGTGCTGCAGCAGGGTCGAGGTGATCAGGAACTGCACCAGGATGTTGCGCATCCCGTAGAAGCTGAACCGTTCGCAGCCCTCGTTGCCGATGATGTAGGGGATTTGGCGAGGCATCCGCCCCTTGGGCGCGGGTGTGGCTGCTACGTGGCTGGTCGTCATCTGCGGGCGATCCGTGGATACAAAGGTTGCAAGCGTAACGCATCATGCCGCCCGCCAGACCGGTTCGCACCGGTAAAACGCCTATCGCCTGCAACGGCAAAACCTTATCGGATAAGCCTGCACGCCCCTTCTACGCGGAAAGCATTACGATGACAGTCCCTCATCTTGAGGCGTTGCAATGCTGCGCTGGGGCTGTTTTGGACTGCTGGTCCTGTCATTTGCTGTCATGGCCGAGCCGGTGGTGCCGGTCATCAAGGTCGCCAACCTGCGCCTGCCCGATAGCGGCGAGACCTGGACCAGCCAGCGCGACAGGATCGCCACCTTGATGGAAACCCTGCGCCCGGACGTGATCGTGGTCCAGGACGTGCGCCAACTGGCCAACACCCCCAACCCCGCCTGCTGGCTGGGCAGCCGCCTCAAGTACAGCTGCGATTTCATCAGTGCCGACCGCCCCAGCCAGCCGATACGCCGCGGCAATGCGGTGCTGACGCGCCTCAGCGCGCAACAGGATGGCATCACCCTGCTGCATGGTGACAGCGCACCTACCGCCGCCGGCATGCAACGCCTGCAGCTGCAACAGGCACAACTGAATATCTATGCCGCCAGCATGTGTCCGCGTGACAACAGCGCGGTCTCGCGGGGCCACCAGGCGGCCGATCTGCGCTCATGGATGGATGCCACCGCAGATGGCCTGCCGTCACTGATCATCGGCGACTTTGCCGCCCCCACCGAAGAACTGGTGCGGCAGCTGCCGGGCTACCAGCCAGCGCGCAGGAACCCCTCCACCCGCCACGGCGACGCGCGCCTGTCCGCCGACACCCAGCACGGCATGGATGTGCTGTACCAGGTGCGCAGCTTCGCCGACATCACCCAGCAAGCGATTCAATTGCCTGCCAGCGATGCGCAATCCCCGCCTGAGCCGCTGGGCATGATGGCGACGCTGCGCATGACCCGGATTCCAGAGGCCGCTGCCGTCGACCAGCCTTGAAGTAGCACCGAGCTCGCCTGCAGTAGCGGCATAAGCCACGAGGCTGGGTTTGCCGAAGCTGCAAGCATGCGTGCCATCTGACGATCTATCTGCTTCGCGGCTCACGCCGCTCCCACAAGGAAGCAGCCTGCGCGCCGCCGGACAGCCCTGAAACAACAAAGGCCGGGCAATGCCCGGCCTTTGCGTCAGCGGTGGCCGTTGGGGCCGCCGCTGCATTTCATTGCACTCAGGCAATGGCTTCCTGGTAGCGGCGCTCGACTTCCTTCCAGTTGATCAGGCTGTAGAAGGTTTCGATGAACTCGGCGCGACGGTTCTGGAACTTCAGGTAGTACGCATGCTCCCACACGTCGATGGTCAGCACCGGGGTGCGACCTTCCATCAGCGGGCTTTCCTGGTTGGAGCTCTTCTCCACCAGCAGCTTCTTGTCGGCGGTGACGCTCAGCCATGCCCAGCCGGAACCGAACTGGGTCAGCGCAGCCTTGGTGAAGGCCTCCTTGAACTTGTCGAAGCCACCCAGCTGCTCATCGATGGCCTTGGCCAAGGCGCCGCCCGGGGTGCCACCGGCGTTCGGGCCGATCACGTCCCAGAACAGCGAATGGTTGCCATGGCCACCACCCTGGTTGCGCACGCCCTGCTGCAGGTTCTCCGGCAGGGTCTTGACCTTGCGCAGCAGCTCGTCGATCGGCAGGTCGGCGTACTCGGTGCCTTCGACCAGCGCGTTGAGGTTGTTGACGTAGGTCTGGTGGTGCTTGGAGTAATGGATCTCGACCGTGGCCGCATCCATGTACGGTTCCAGCGCGTCGTAAGCGTAAGGCAGCTTGGGCAGGGTATAGGCCATCACAAATCTCCTTGGGTATATGCCTGGGGTCTGTGCCCGGAAAACCCGGGCGATGCAGATACAGCAGTGAATGGTAGGCAGGAATGCCCAACTTACCAAGACCGATGTAAAGGAAACTTTGTCCCGCCGTCGGGATCGACTGCATTTCAAGGTAATGCGCTGCCATTGTTATCGCCCTGTGAACCAACACGCGCGGACAGCGCATGAATCGCCCGTTCAACAAACTCCGGCTGACGGCGTGATAATCGTTCTCCTTTCCTTTGCTGATTGCTCGCTCTGATGCGCAAGCCCTACCTTCTGGTTATAGCCATAGTCCTTCTGGTTGCAGGCCTGTGGGGCATGCGCGTCGCGCAGCAGCCACCGCCGCCGCAGTTCGCGCCTTCCTTGGGTATGGACCCCGGCGCCGGCGGCAATTCGCAGGCCGCTGCAGAAGCGCAATCCCGCGCGGCAACGCCGCGCGACCCGCTCCCAGCGTTCCTGCCGCCCGAAGCACGCCAGACCATTGCCCTGATCCAGCGCGGCGGACCCTACCCGCATCGCCAGGATGGCAGCACCTTCGGCAACCGCGAGCGCCAGCTGCCGCAGCGGCCGCGCGGCTATTACCGCGAATACACCGTGGACACACCGGGACTGAATCACCGTGGCGCCAGGCGCATCGTGACCGGTGGCGAGCCGCCGGATGCCTGGTATTACACCGACGATCACTACGAAAGCTTCCGCAGCTTTGAAGTCCCCGCCAGGAGTACGCCATGAGTGACAGCGGTTTCGACATGGGACTGGAAGACGTCAGCCAGGCCGGCGTCTACGGTGTAGGCGACGGTGACCTTGGCGGCTTGGCGGCGGTAGCCCGCGATGCCGGGCTGCGCGTATGCCGCATCGACCTGGAAGGCTGCACCGACAAGCGCACCCTGTTGATGCGGCTCGGCACGCAGCTCGATTTTCCAACCGGCTGGAGTCGTAACTGGGATGCGCTGTCCGATGGATTGCGCGACTTGTCCTGGCTGCCAGCCAACGGCTATGCCTTGCTGTTCAGTGACGCCAACGACCTGCGCCAGGGCAGCCCAGCCGACTTTGATACCTTGCTGGAGTTGCTATCCGAAGCCTCGGCCAGTTGGGCCGAGGACAGGGTGGCGTTCTGGGCCTTCCTGGAGCTGCCGGGCGGTGGCGAAGAAGCGCCTGCCGACGAGGAAGAATGATCCTCAGCGGGCGGCCTGCAGCCAGCGTGCCAGGCCGTCCAATTGCTGTGCCTGGACTTTGTCCACCACCGGTGCCAAGGCGCCGAGGTCGTCTGGGCTATAGCCACCAGCCCGGTAGCGCCACGTCACCCGGGTAGACGGACCTTCTGCCTGCAAGGTCCACTCGGCGACGCCGTGCAGGCCCATGCCCTGCATTGGTCCAAGTCCGCCGGTCATGCGCAGGGTTTTCTGCGGATCGACGAACACGACCTGCAGATGCTGTGCCTGCTGTGCGCCCGCGATTTCGCAGAAGCAGCCACCGGCACGGGCGTCGATGGACAGCTTGGCAGCCTTGCCCCACCAGCTGTGGTCTTTAGGCCACCACTGATCGATATCGGCCGTCATCGCCTGCCATACGCGCGTGGGTTCGGCTGCGATCAGGACGCTGTTTTCGACGGTGAAGCCTGCACGCGTGGAATCTTTGACTTCTGCGTGCGCGGGCAAGGCGCTGGCTGTTGCGAGCAGCAGGAGCGTATTGAGTCTGCGGTGCATGGCTGCTGCTCCTGTTGAATGACATGAGCATGCGCGGAGCGTGGTTGGGCCGCAAGCGCTGGGCTCATGGCCAAGAGCACCCCTACCCAGCCCTCCCCTGCACCTGCGGTGCAAGGGAGGGAGCGAAAGTCCTCCTTTCGGCCGAGCAGCTGAGCCCTCCCTTTCGCGCAGCGAAGGGGAGGGTTGGGAGGGGTGCTTTTGATCTTCGCCAATTGCGCGACTGCAGGGGTACAGCAAGAAGCACCCCTCCCCAGCCCTCCCCAGCCCTCCCCTGCACCCGCTGTGCAAGGGAGGGAGCGAAAGCCCTCCCTTCTGCCTAGCGGCCGAGCCCTCCCTTTCGCGCAGCGAAGGGGAGGGTTGGGAGGGGTCCTTTTGATCTTCGCCTATTGCGCGACTGCAGGGGTACAGCGAGAACCCCCTCCCCCCACGCTTTCGGCGCAGGGGTTGTAGTGCCGAGCCATGCTCGGCAAAAGCCGTCCCGGCAATCCATCGGCGCGCCAGCTGTAAGCCGCAAAACCTGCAAGAGCCCCCCTCCCCAACCTTCCCCTGCACCTGCGATGCAAGGGAGGGAACAGAGCATCAGCCCAAGTCCGCTGAAACCGGCCCCTTCAGCTCGATGGTGTTGCCGTCCGGGTCCTTGAAGTACAACGACAACCCGTCACCTTCAGCACCGAAATTCACCTCGGCTGCCGCCAACGGCATTGCACCGTGCTCGGACAGATACGCAACCAATTCCGCTTCATCGAAAGGCGCTATGCGCAGACACAGGTGATCAACGTTGCGCGCTTCCGGCCCCGGGCCACTGCCGCCGCGCGCACCCAGCGCGCCATCCAGACTGATCAGGTCGATCATCGACACACCTGCACGCAGATGCACCAGGCCGAGATGGTCACGTCGTCGCACCACCTCACAGCCCAGCACCGCCGAATAGAACGCAACGCTACGCTCCAGGTCGCCGACCCGGAACACCACATGATCGATACGTGCGACGTCGAACGGCCGTTTCATCATCACCTCGCAGCATCCTGGGACACCATCCTGCCGTCCTACGCGAGGACGGCAGGTGAAGCAAATGCAGGCCGCCAGAGCCGCCTCAGACGTCCAGTTCCTGCCAACGCGCGTAGGCAGCATCCAGCTCGGCCTGCACCTTGCCCAGCTGCTGGGTATGCGCGGTGACCTCGGCGCTGCTGCGCGTATAGAACGAAGGGTCGTTCATCGCCGAGGTCAGGCCTTCGACATCCAGTTCCAGTTGTTCGATCTTGGCCGGGAGCTGCTCCAGCTCGCGTGCATCCTTGAAACTGAGCTTGCGCTTGGGCACCGCTGCTGGTGCTGCAGCCACCGCTGCCGCGGCGGGTGCAGGTGCCGCGGTCGCCGACGCCTTGGCCACCGCCATCGCGGTCTGGGTCGGTGCCGGGCGCTGGCGCAGCGAGTCGCTGTAACCCCCCACGTAATCGCCCACCTTGCCCTCGCCTTCCAGCACAAGGGTGGAGGTGACCACGTTGTCGAGGAAGTCACGGTCATGGCTGACCAGCAGCAGCGTGCCGGTGTAGTCGGCCAGCAGCTCTTCCAGCAGCTCCAGGGTTTCCACGTCCAGGTCGTTGGTCGGTTCGTCCATCACCAGCAGGTTGGACGGCTGCGCGAACAGCTTGGCCAGCAGCAGGCGGTTGCGCTCACCGCCCGACAGGCGAGTGATCGGCGCGCGTGCGCGTTCCGGGGTGAACAGGAAGTCCTGCAGGTAGGCATGCACGTGCTTGCGCTTGCCGTTGAGGTCGATGAAGTCCGCGCCTTCGGCCACGTTCTCGATCGCGCTCCAGTCCTCGCGCAGGGTGGCACGGTACTGGTCGAAGTAGGCAATCTGCAGATTGGTGCCCTGCCGCACTTCGCCGGTATCAGGCTGCAGGTCCCCAAGCAGCAGCTTCAGCAAGGTGGTCTTGCCGCTGCCATTGGGGCCGATCAAACCAATGCGATCACCACGCAGGATGGTGGTTTCGAAATCCTTGACCATCACCCGCTCACCGAACGCGAAGGAGATGTTCTTGATGTCGATGACCTTCTTGCCAGAGTTCTCGGCACCGGCGGCTTCCAGCTTGACGTTGCCACTGAGTTCGCGGCGCTGGCTGCGCTCGTTGCGCATCGCCTTGAGCCGACGCACGCGGCCTTCGTCGCGGGTGCGGCGGGCCTTGATGCCCTGCCGGATCCAGACTTCTTCCTGCGCCAGCAACTTGTCGAAGCGGGCGTTCTCGGCCGCCTGTGCATTGAGGCGCTCTTCGCGGCGGCGCTCGTAGTTGTCCCAGTCGCCCGGCCAGCTGGTCACCTGGCCGCGATCGATCTCGACGATGCGGGTGGCCAGGGCGCGCAGGAAGCGACGGTCATGGGTGACGAACACCACGCAGCCGTTCCAGCCCTTGAGGAAGGTTTCCAGCCAATCGATGGCTTCGATGTCCAGATGGTTGGTTGGTTCATCCAGCAGCAGTACGTCGGGGCCGGCGACCAGCGCACGCGCAAGCAGCACGCGGCGCTTCATGCCGCCGGACAGACGGCCGAACTCAGCGTCGCCATCCAGGTCGAGCTTGGTCAGGGTTTCCTCGACGCGCTGGTCCAGACCCCAGCCATCGGCGGCGTCGATCTTGGCCTGCACATTGCCCATGGCCTCGCCATCGAAGACCTCGGCGTGGCTCAGGCGGTGGAACTCGGCCAACCAGTGGCCAAGCTCGCCGAGGCCATCGGCGACCACGTCGAACACGCTGCCGGCAGCGCCGTGCGGCACTTCCTGCTCGAGCCGGGTGACGCGCACGCCCTGCTGCACGCGCACCTCGCCGTCATCGGGCTTGAGCTCGCCAGCCATCAGCTTCATGAGAGTGGATTTGCCGGCGCCGTTGCGGCCGATCAGGGCGATGCGCTCGCCAGTCTCGATCGACAGTTCGGCTTTTTCCAGCAACAACGGGCCGCCGACGCTGTAGTCGACGTTCTGCAAGGTAATCAAAGGCATGGGCGTATTGTACGGGCTCTGGCGGTCGACCGCGCTCAATCGTCGCTAAACACGTCCGCCGGCAGGCCCAGCAACTGGCGCAGGCTGGCCGGGATGCGTTTGCCGGGATGGCGCACGGCCCATAGCTGACGCTGCAAAGGCGGCAAGGGCGTCGCCAACACCTGCAGCTTGCCCAGCGTCACCAGGTCAGCCACCGCATGCCGTGACAGGCAGGCCAGACCCAACCCGGCGACCGCCCCCTGCTTGATCGCTTCGGTGCCGCCCAACTGCAGCACTTCCGCGAAGCCATGGAGATGCGGCAACAACGCTTGCTCGGCCGCCTCGCGCGTGCCTGAACCGGGTTCGCGCAACAGCCAGCGCGCTTGCCGCAACATCGCCAGGTCCGCTCCCTTGCTGAACTGCGTCGCCAGCGGATGGCGTTCGCCAAACACCACCACCAGTTCATCCTGCTGCCAGTGCGCCACTTCCAGCCCCGGCTCGTGGCTGGGCCCTTCAATCAAGCCGACATCCACCTCCAGCCGCTGCACGGCAGTCGTGACCTCGCGGGTATTGCCGATCACCAGCTCGACATGGGCGTGTGGATTGGAGGCCTGCAGGTCGGCGATACGTGCCGGCATCAGGTAGTTGCCAATGGTGGTGCTGGCGCCGACCTGCCAAC
This sequence comes from Stenotrophomonas sp. STEN033, assembly GCF_056856655.1. Classification (NCBI taxonomy): domain Bacteria; kingdom Pseudomonadati; phylum Pseudomonadota; class Gammaproteobacteria; order Lysobacterales; family Lysobacteraceae; genus Stenotrophomonas; species Stenotrophomonas sp. STEN033. The sequence continues at coordinate 20,081 of NZ_JBXFWM010000034.1, read as the reverse complement.
GCACCGCGGCACCGGTCTGGCTGTCGGCACGGAACCGGCGCTCGATATCGGTCATACCCGCCAGCAAGGCGCGCGCTTGCGGTAACAGGGCCCGGCCGTGGCCGTTGAGCACCAGTCGACGGCCTATCCGGTCAAACAAGGCCAGCCCGAGCAGGTTCTCCAGTTCGACCAGGGCAGCACTGACCGCTGATTGCGACAGGCCCAGCAACTCACCTGCCGCTGTAGTGGTACCGGCTTCGGCAATGCCAGAAAAGATCTGCAGCTGACGCAGCGATAGATGCATGACCTATCTCACAAATAGGTTGATTCAACCAATATTATCCGTTTTACAGGTAATAACCAGGGGTGCAGCATGGGCTATCTTCTAATAACCCAATGTTATGAACACCTCGACCCAAGGGCTGACCTCGATGCCCCTTTCCCGCCTCCCCGGCCTGTTGCTGACGGCCGCCGTCGCCGGCCTGTCAATCTGGCTGGGCACCTTGCCGTGGATGCAGAACCACGGCATCAGCGCGCTGACCCTGGCCATCGTCATCGGCATCGTGCTGGGTAACACGGTTTACCGCAGCCTGGCGACGCGCGCCGATGCAGGCGTTGTTTTCTCCAAGGCGACCTTGCTGCGTGCCGGCATCATTCTTTACGGCCTGCGTCTTACCCTGCAGGATATCGGCCAGGTTGGCGTTGCCGGCGTGGCGATCGATGCGCTGGTGCTGTGTTCCACCTTCGGCCTGGCCTGGTGGCTGGGCACCAGGCTGCTGGGCATGGACCGCAACTCGGCCCTGCTGATCGGCGCTGGCAGCTCGATCTGTGGCGCTGCCGCGGTAATGGCAGCCGAACCGGTGATCAAGGGCCGCGCCGAACAGGTCGCCGTTGCCGTGGCCACGGTGGTGGTGTTCGGCACGATCGCGATGTTCCTGTACCCGCTGCTGTACCAGTGGGGCGTGTCGGCGGGCTGGATGCCGCTGGATGAGACCGCGTTCGGCGTATTTACCGGCTCCACCGTGCATGAGGTCGCGCAGGTAGTGGCGGCTGGCCGTGCGGTCAGCGAACCTGCCGCCGATGCGGCCGTCATCACCAAGATGGTGCGGGTGATGATGTTGGCACCGTTCCTGGTTGGCCTGTCTGCCTTGCTGGCCCGCGGCCAGAACAGCAGCAATGGCGAGCGCTCGAAGATCACCATTCCGTGGTTCGCGTTTGGCTTCATCGCCATGGTCGGCTTCAACTCGCTGCAGCTGTTGCCGGCCGAGGTGGTGAAGGTATTGATCGATCTGGACACCGTGCTGCTGGCCATGGCGATGGCTGCGCTTGGCCTGACCACGCATGCTTCGGCGCTGCGTCAGGCCGGTGCCAAGCCGATGTTGTTGGCTTTGTTGTTGTTCGTCTGGTTGTTGGCTGGCGGCATGCTGATCAATCTTGGAGTGCGGGCTGTGCTGGGCTGAGGCGCTATTGGTAAGGCCGCTGCCGAGCATGGCTCGGCACTACAGGATTGGGGCCGCGACAGCTTTAGCCCCTCTCCCGCATGCGGGAGAGGGTTGGGGTGAGGCCAGCTGTTCGCTGGTAAAGCCCCTGCCGAGCATGGCTCGGCACTACAGGATTGGGGCCGCGGTGGCTTTAGCCCCTCTCCCGCGTGCGGGAGAGGGGTTGGGGTGAGGGGCGCTTTTCGCTGGTAACGCCTCTGCCGAGCATGGCTCGGCACTACATTTCAGAAACAAAAAAGGCCTTCCCGGTTACGGGAAGGCCTTTGCACTTTCGCTTGCAGCTCGATCAGGCTTCCGGGCGCATGTACGGGAACAGCAGCACGTCACGGATCGAGGCGCGGCCGGTCAGCATCATCACCAAGCGGTCGATGCCGATGCCCAGGCCGCCGGTCGGTGCCATGCCGTATTCCAGCGCACGGATGTAGTCGGCGTCGTAATGCATGGCTTCGTCGTCACCACCGTCCTTGGCTTCGACCTGAGCCTGGAAACGTGCGGCCTGGTCTTCCGGATCGTTCAACTCGGAGAAGCCATTGGCCAGCTCCTTGCCGTTGACGAACAACTCGAAGCGGTCGGTGTAACCAGCATCGGTATCGCTGGCGCGGGCCAGCGGCGAGACCTCGACCGGGTGATCGGTGATGAAGGTCGGCTGGATCAAGGTGTGCTCGACCGTGGCCTCGAAGATCTCCAGCAGCAGCTTGCCCCAGCCGTAGCTCGGCTTGACGCGGATCTTCAGGCGTTCGCAATGGCGCAGCAGCGCATCACGATCAGTGCAGTCGGCGGCCGAGATCTCCGGGTTGTGGTGACGCACGGCTTCGTCCATGCGCCAGCGACGGAACGCCGGGGCCAGGTCGATCTGCGCGCCATCCCATTCAACAACGGTGGTGCCCAGCACGCTCTGCGCGACGTCGCGGATCACGCCTTCGGTCAGGTCCATCACTTCGTTGTACGTGGCGTAAGCCTCGTACAGCTCCATCATAGTGAATTCCGGATTGTGGCGGGTACTGACGCCTTCGTTGCGGAAGTTGCGGTTGATTTCGTAGACGCGCTCAAGCCCGCCAACCACCAGGCGCTTCAGGTACAGCTCCGGCGCAACGCGCAGGTAAAGGTCCAGGTCCAGCGCATTGTGGTGCGTGGTGAACGGCTTGGCCGTGGCGCCGCCGGGGATGTAATGCATCATCGGCGTCTCGACTTCGAGGAATCCGCGCTCTTCCAACCACTTGCGCATCTCACCGATGATCTTCGAGCGCTTGATGAAGACCTCGCGCGATTCCGGGGTGACGATCAGGTCGACGTAACGCTGGCGATAGCGCTGCTCGACGTCGGCCAGGCCGTGCCACTTGTCCGGCAGCGGGCGCAGCGACTTGGTCAGCAGGCGGATGCTGGTCGCCTTGACCGACAGCTCGCCGGTCTTGGTACGGGTCAGGCCACCCTCGACGGCGATGATGTCACCCACGTCCCAGCCCTTGAACGCGGCATAGATGTCGCCCAGCGCGGTGGCCTGCAGGAACAGCTGGATGCGGCCGCTCTCGTCCTGGATCTGGGCGAAGCTGGCCTTGCCCATGATGCGCTTGGCCATCAAGCGCCCAGCCATCTTCACCGTGCGGCCAGTGGCTTCCAGCGCTTCGCTGGTCCAGGTCTGGGCATCCTCGTACTCTGCCTGCAACTTGCCGGCGAAGTCTTCGCGACGGAAGTCGTTCGGGTAGGCGATGCCCTGCCCGCGCAGTGCCGTGAGTTTCGCGCGGCGCTCGGCGATGAGGCTGTTCTCGTCGACGGGGGGCTGCTGCGTTTCAGGGGTCTGTTCGGTCATGGCTTTGATTTCTATTTGGGGGAGTTAACCAAGGTGCGGCCACCGCCGGGTGAAACCGCACCGTACAACAAGGGAATGGCCCGCGCAGGGCCATTCCGGATCACGCGTCGCTGCGTTTGGCGCCGGCTTCCAGGCCCGACTTGAGACTGGCCTCGATGAACTCATCCAGGTCGCCGTCCAGCACCTTCTGCGTATCGGTACGCTCAACGCCGGTGCGCAGGTCCTTGATACGGCTCTGGTCGAGCACGTAGTTGCGGATCTGGCTGCCCCAGCCGATGTCCGACTTGGTGGCTTCCAGCGCATCACGCTCGCTGTTGCGCTTCTGCACTTCCAGCTCATAAAGCTTGGCAGCCAGCATCTTCATCGCGGTATCGCGGTTCTGGTGCTGGCTGCGGCCGGTCTGGCAGGCGACCACGGTATTGGTCGGGATGTGGGTGATACGCACCGCCGACTCGGTCTTGTTGACGTGCTGACCACCGGCACCGGAGGAACGGTACACGTCGGTGCGCAGGTCGGCCGGGTTGATGTCGATCTCGATGTTGTCATCGACTTCCGGCGACACGAATACCGAGGTAAAGCTGGTGTGACGGCGGTTGTCCGAGTCGAATGGCGACTTGCGCACCAGCCGGTGCACGCCGATCTCGGTCTTCAGCCAGCCGTAGGCGAACTCGCCCTCCACCCGGAACGTAGCCGACTTGATGCCAGCGACGTCGCCGCCGGACACTTCCATCAGCTCGGTCTTCCAGCCGCGCGATTCGCACCAGCGCAGGTACATGCGCAGCATCATTTCCGCCCAGTCCTGGGCTTCGGTACCGCCGGCACCGGCCTGGATGTCGACGAAGGCGTTGCAGCTGTCCATTTCGCCCGAGAACATGCGCTGGAACTCGAGCTTCTCGATGTGCGACTGGTACTTGTCCAGGTCAGCCACCACGGCCAGCGCGGTGTCCTCGTCCTGTTCGCTCTCGGCAAGCTCCAGCAATTCGGTGGCTTCGGACAGGCCATCCAGTACATCGGCAATGCCGGTGACGGTCTTGTCCAGCACTGAGCGCTCGCGGCCCAAGGTCTGGGCATACTCGGGATTGTTCCAGATGTCCGGATTTTCGAGTTCGCGGGTTAATTCTTCGAGACGTTCTTTCTTGACGTCGTAGTCAAAGATACCCCCTGAGCGATACCACGCGATCAGTCAGATCGGTGATTCGCTGGCGGATGGGATTCAGTTCGATCATGGTCGGTCTAATAAGGCAGACAAGCTGTCAATTCTAGCACCCCGCCGGGCCCTGTATCGGTCACCCCGGCGCGGAACCCTTTCTCGCTGAATAGACACAACTTAACGTTAGAATCGCCGCCTGACCCGCGAAGACGGGGAAAGGAGACATAACTGACCATGAAGGACCTAAGCTTGAACGCCAGCCACGCTCGCCTCTTTGCTGCTATCACCATGACCTTGGCACTTACCGCCTGCCAGAAGCTGGGCGGGATTGCCGCCAGCGGCGCCGACAAGGCGCCCAGCCTGACCGTCGGGGAAACGGTCTCCGGTGAGATCACCTCCTCCAGCACCCTGAACTACAACGACGGCAGCCGTCACCAGAGCTACAAAGTCACCATGAAGAGCGGCGAAGCCGTCTCGCTGGAACTGGGCGGCTCGCTCAGCGGCCAGTTGGCGGTATTCGATGGCCAGAACATGATCGCCAACGCGTCCTCCTCCGGAATGAGCGAAGGCGACTCCACGGCCAGCGCGGTCAATCTTGCTTTCCGCGCGCCGAAGGACGGCACCTACCTGGTCGCGGTCAACAGCGCCAGCGCCGACGCCTTCGGCCCGTTCAAGCTCAAGGCCGCCAAGGTCGTGCCCTACGACGGCAAGCCGTTGGCCGCCGACAGCGAGGCAACCGACTGGCTGATGGGCGACAAGCAGGAATACAAGCTCAAGATCGACAAGGCCGGCCTGTACTCCATCACCGCCGACTCCAGCGCGTTCGACTCCTACCTGCGCTTGAACGGCCGTAACGTCGAACTGGAAGACGACGACAGCGGCGGCAGCCTCAATGCCCGCATCCAGACCTACCTGGAGCCGGGTGACTACACCATCGCCGCCTCCTCGGTGAACGGCAGCACCGGCTCCTTCAAGCTCAGCGTCAAGCTGACGCCGACGCCCAATGGCCTGGTCACCCGCGATGGCACCTCCCTGACCGTCGGCCAGACCGCGCAGTCGATGATGGACTCGCGTGGCCGTCGCACCTTCGTGCTCAACCTGGATGCGCCCAAGCAGATCCAGTTCGACGCCATCGCCGACAACTTCGACTCGGTACTGAAGATCACCGGCCCCGGCGTTGACGAAGAGAACGACGACGGCGGCAACGGCACCAACGCGCAGCTGATCCTGAACCTGCGCGCCGGCCGTTACATCGTTGCGGTCAGCAGCCTGGGCAGCCAGCAAGGCGTGTTCGAACTGGAAACCACCGATCTTGGCGGTGGCGATGTCGCTGCGCCGGCCAACAGCAACCGCAAGGATGCTGCCGAGGAAGCCGCTGCCGCTGCCGCCGACGCAGCTGCCGCCGTCATCCACTAAGCCACACCGCCCACCGCGCCCGCGGGCGTGATGGGCCCACCGCCACGCTGCCTGCCCCCGCAGGCAGCGTGGCTGCTTTTTACCCCTGCTTCCCACATCAAGGAGTTCAAGTGAAGCGATTTGCAGCCGGACTGCTGTCCCTTGCCATTGCCGCCGCCGTGCACGCCCCCGCGTATGCCGCCGGCCCGGCCCGCGCGCTCGCCATCGACGGCGACGTCTCTGGTGAAATCACCTCTTCCAGCCCGGTCAACTACAGCGACGGCACCCGCAGCCAGCTGTTCTCGTTGCAGATGGGCGCCGGCCAGGCGGTATCGCTGAAGCTGGAAGGCGCACTCAAGGGTGCGCTGGCCGTATTCAATCGTGACGTGCTGGTGTCCCGCACCGACGGCGGTGGCGAAGGCAGCACCACGCTGAGCATGCGTGCCGACAAGGCCGGCCAGTACCTGGTCGCCGTCAGCGGCGCCGATGCACGTGCCTTCGGCCCGTTCCAGCTGTCCGCCGAACCCATCGTTGCCTATGACGGCAAGCCGTTGACGGCTGGCCGCCGGGTCACCGACTGGCTGAGCAATGGTGACAAGACCTTTGTCCTGCAGGTCGACAAGCCGGGCCTGTACACCATCAACCTGGAGTCGAACGAGTTCGATGCCCGCCTCGAACTGAGCGGCAACGGCCTCAATCTGGAAGACGATGACGGCGGCAGCAACCTCAACTCGCGCCTGGTCGCTCCGCTGCAGCCGGGCCGCTACACCCTGACCGCCGGCGGCCTGGGTGAGGCTTCCGGCGCGTTCTATCTGGGCGTCGAACAGTCGGATTTCCCGGAAGGCCTGGTCTTCAATGACGGCACCAACCTGCCGTTGGAAGGCACCGTCAGCGGCTTCATTGGCGCCGACGACACCCGCAGCTTCGTACTGAACCTGCCGGAACGCCGTCGCGTACAGCTCGATGCCAGCGGCAAGGAACTGGACACCATGCTCACCATCCAGGGTGGCGATATCACCCTCAGCGATGACGACGGCGGCGGCGGTGTCAATTCGCGCATCAGCCAGGTGCTGGATGCCGGTGAATACAACGTGTCGGTGCGCTCGGTGAACAGCCGCGGCGGTGTGTTCCAGCTCGCCACCGCCACCGCAGCCGCGCCGGATGGCCCGACCCGTCCCGAGCTCAAGCTTGGCCGCGAAGTCACCGGCCAGCTGCGCGCAGGCAACCGTGACCTGTACACCCTTGAGATTCCGCGCAAGGGCAAGTACGTGATCAGCATGACCGCAGGCTCCTCCAGCCTGGATGGCATGATCACCCTGATGCGCAATGGCGAAGAAGTTGCCCAGCAGGATGACAGCGACTCCAGCCTCGATCCGAATCTGGAGATCGACCTGGAAGCCGGTCGTTACATCGTGCTCGCACACAGCTTCGATCCGAACGCCACCGGCAGCTACCGCCTGCTGGCACGTCGCAAGTAAGCAAGCGGCACCGAAAGGCCGATGCCGGCTCACTGGCATCGGCCTTTTCTTTTTGCAGGAGCGGCGTAAGCCCCGAAGCCAGCACTGCCAAACACACGCCCAGACGCATACATTGCTTCGCGGCGTACGCCCCTCCCACAAACAGATGGCATATGGCAGATAGCCAGCAAGCTGCTCAGCGCACCTCGAACTCACCCACCAGCACGGTATCGCTGGCGTCCTGCAAACGCAGGGTCACCGCTTTGTCCTGCTGCTGCGGCGTGCCCCAATGCGTACTCAACCTGAGCATCAAGGTGGTCGCACCGGTGACCAGCTGCTGCCGGCTGCCAAAGTAATTGGCCTCCACCTTGTAGATCCCCGGCTTGGCATCGCGTAGCGAGAACTGCTCCGGACCGTAGCCCCCGGTGAAGTCCTGCGACATCTGCCCGCCTTGGCGGGTCAAACGATTGCCGTAGTACGCGCGTTCGCCGTCGGGATCAGTGACCCACAGGTCCATGTCGCTATTGTCCGCGTCCCAGGCCAACACCACGCGCAGATCCAGCGGCATCGCCTTGCGCAGGCGCGGGTCAACCTGCGTGGCATCCAGCGACTGGCCACCGCGCGCAAGCAGGTTGGTCAGCTCATCCAGCGCGATCAGTGCAACGCCATCAAAGCGACCATCCCATTGCCGCTGCACCACCTGGTAGAGCGGACCAATCGCCTGCTGAGGATGCCCTGCCGCTGCCAGCGCCAGCCCCAGATCGCGGAAGCTCTGCGGCTCATCCTGCGCCATCAGCAGCACCTGCTCGAACACCGGCACCGCAAGCGCGGGTGCATTGGCCTGCATCAAGCGATACCCCAACACGCGCAGCAGGTGCCGGTTATCGAGCTCCATCTCGGCCAGGTTGGACAGCACCCGCAGCGCCAGCTCGCGCTGTCCGGCGGCAAACAATATGTCGGCCACATCCAGGAAGAACGCGCTGCTGTTGGCGTTGGCTTCACGCTCATCCAGGTACCACGCATACAACTCAGCAACCGGGGCCTTGCGCAGGCGCTGCGCAACGGCTGAGTCCGGCTCCCATGCGGCAAGCTGGATCTGCACCGCGCCGGAGTTGACCGACGCACCGTCTGCAGCTGCCGCCACCTCGGCCACGGCATCATTGCTGCTGCCGGTGACCACGACCCTGTCCAACGCCGAGGACTCGGCCGAAACCGCCGCTGCAGCAGGTGCAGGTGCGGGCGGAGGTGGCGCCATCGCCATTGCCGCTACTGGCGCGCCACTCGAACGCTGCCTTGCCAACCCGGAGCCCTGCGCCACGTTCAGCGGCGCGTCCTTGGGCCAAGGTTTTTCCCACCACGCCTGGCGCTGCCGCCATTGCTCGGCCACCTCATCAAGATGGGTCTTGCGCGCGGCCTCACGGTCGGCAACCTGGCGGGCAAAACGACGGTCGTATTCGGCCCGCAACGCCGCCGGTGGCCGGATCGCATAGCGCAGGTAGTCATCCAACGTATCCAGCACCAGCAAGGAACTGCCCTCACTGACCATGCCGAACTGCTGCGACAGCCGCTGCATCGCCTCGCGGTTGCCACGCGGGTCCACCGCCAGCTGCTGCAAGCGCGCCTGCGCCCACAGCCCTGCCATCAAACCGCCATCGGTACTGCCGGGCACGATGTTCAGCGTTTGCCACTGACCACCATTGATGCGCAAGCGCAGCTCGGCCGGCGCCGCATCGGTACGTGCGTACAGCCACAACCAGCCCTGCTCCAGACTGCGGCGATCAATCACTACATCGTGCAGCCCTGCAGCTGGCGCAACTTCCACCGTGGCAGGTGTCGCCAGCAGCCGAGTTGCCGCCGCAGCCACGTCATCGGAGTCCAGCTGCACAAGACTGCCGCCGTTGGCTTCGCTCCAGCCGCGCAGGCGCGCCGTATCGGCCCCCGCCGCCGCACTATTGATCGCATACAGGCGCTGACCTGCCGCCAGGGCAGGCAATGCCGATGCGCCCCAATTGGACAGGCCATCACTGAGCAGCAGGTATTCACCAAGCTCTGCCTTGGGCGTCCACGAAGCCAAGGCGCTGGCGCCATCGTTGGGGGTCTGCTCCAACACACGGCGCAACCCACTCCAGTCGCCCTTGCGGATACTGAAACGACGCTCCGCTTCCGGCTTGTCGCGCAGCACCGTCAATACAACGCTGCCCTCACCCATCACCGCGAAATAGCGATCCAGCAATGCGAACTCACGCGCGCGGTTGCGCGTACCCGCCGAGCCTGATGCATCCCATAGCAGGCCGATCTTTGCAGGCAAACTGCGCGCAACCGGCGTAGCTGCCGGCAGCTGTGCAAGCAGATACTGTTGCCCGTCGTAACGCGCGGACTGCAGCGCCGGCTGCGGCTTGGCTGGCAGCTGCCATTGCAGCTGCGCCGGCAACTGCCGACCGTTGCCCTGCCAATCCAGCGCACCCGCCATCAACCGGAACGGTGCCTGGCCAAGCTTGTCAGCGCCACTCGCACGCAGGCGAAGGCTGACCTCGTCGGCCGCTGCCGCAAACTGCAATGGCAAACGCCACTGCCAGCCTGCGCCGGACAAGGGCATCGCCTCACGGATGGTCAACTGCACCCGGCGGCTGCCCTCCGCGGGCAAGGGATACACACGAAGACGGAATTGATTGCCTGCAGTCTGCTCCAGCAGCGCCGGGTCCTGCCCCTGTCGGGTGATCGCCTCGAATACCTGCCGCCCACGCTCCTTCGGCACCGGCACCGCGTCACGCAGCTGCCCATCAATATCCAGGGCGAAGCCACTGATCTGCTGACCATCGGCCAAGGGGAACTGCAGCTCGCCTTCCATCACCCGCCGGTTGGGATTGTGGAACACCAGCTCGATCCGGGTCTGGGCGATACCTGCCTGCACCTCGCCGTCGATGGTTGCCCGTCGCAGCTCGATTGGCTGCTCGTCCTTGGAAACGGCAATCAGCACCGGCGGCTGGATCAGCCCCCTGCTCTGCTGCGCGGCGACCGGCGTCGCTGCCACGCCCGCCATCAGCAAAACCATCCAACAACGCCGCCAGCTAGCCAGGCTCATCACAGCACTCCGTCCAAGGGTTGGGAGATCAAACGCACCATCAGCCAGAACGGGGTTGGCGGATCAATCATTCCCTTCCTGATCGGCGCCCCTTTTCATCGGACAGCCCAACTCAAGCCCGCCGGCCCAAGGGCATTGTGCCGTGTTTCGGCACCCCAAGAGGCGAGCCCTGGACGTATCCGGAGCGCCACCCTGCGGAAGCCCGCCCTCCTGAATTTGACCGGCTGAAACAGCCAAAACGAATAACAAACCGACGCTGATCGGCCTCAGGCCGAGGCAGTCGCTTCCATGTTGTTGCTCAGCTTCGACTTCAGCGCCGGCAGGTATCGCCGACTGCAGGCGACCTCCTTGCCGTCGGCCATATGCAACAGGGCCTCGCCACCGTCGAGCGGCTCGATCGACACCAGCTGTGCCAGATTGATCAGCCAGCTGCGGTGGACGCGGACGAAACATGTCGCATCCAGTTTCTGTTCCAGTGCAGCCATGGTGATCCGCAACGGGTAGTCGTGCCCGCGCAGGTGCAGGTTGACGTAGTTGCCGGCGGCCTGTGCCCATTCGATATCGGCCGTTGCGATCAGAAAGTCCCGGCCCAGCTTGCGGACCAGCAGACGCTCGGGATGATCGATGGGCTCCACCGGCGGCCCTTCATCCGGCTCGGCCAGCAACTGCGCCTCGCCCTGCAGGCGCCGACGCAGGAAGCGGTAGCCATCGATGCAGAACAGGATGGCGGCGTAGGTGCGCACGTCCTTGAGGTATTCGTACAGCAGCTCTTCCGGCCAGGAGCCAACCTGATAGCGCTCCCCCACCACGGCATAGGCGAGCATCCTCAGCCCGAACATTGCCAGCACGTGCAGCAGGGAGATCGGCACGCTGGCCAGCAGGTACCAGGGCAAGCGTCGGCGCCAGTTGTCCAGATGCAGCGGCCATCGTCTGCTGAACCAAACGATGGCTGGCACCAACAACAGCAACCAGACCAGTCCGCTGGAGAACTCCCAGACCCAGGGCTCCCACCATTCCATGGAGGGTGCACCGGAATGGTTGGCATCCATCCAGGTGGTGATCGCATTGCCGCTGCAGTTGATCAACACCAGCAGCAACCAGAACAGAAGCTCCATGCTTTGCCGCCATGGAGTGGAGCGATTCAACAGGGTCGGCGATGCGGCTTGGCTCATCCGCGCATTCTAGACGGCGCGAAGGCCGCAGCCCTCGCTGCCCATCCCCGGATGCCCGCCACTCGTCCCCAAACGCCCGCAGATCGGCCCTTCCGGCACCGCGGGAGCGCGTCCCGGGTTGCAATGACGCCCTTCTCCATAAGCTGGACACGCAATGCACAGACGCCACGACCTGGATTGGCTGCGGGCGATCGCCTTCGGCTTGTTGGTGATTTACCACGTCGGCATGTACTACGTGAGCTGGGACTGGCATGTCAAAAGTCCGGCCGCGAGCATTGCGCAGGAGCCGTTCATGCTGCTGAGCTCGCCATGGCGGATGTCGCTGCTGTTCCTGATCTCGGGCGTCGCCACCGCCTTCATGTTCGAACGCCGCCCCGCTGGGCTGCTGCGCCGCCGCTCCTGGCAACTGCTGCTGCCATTGCTGTTCGGGATGGCGGTGATCGTGCCGCCGCAGGCCTACTATCAGGTGGTCGAGCAACTACCCGGCGGATACAGCGAGTCCTACTGGGCGTTCTATGGCAAATATCTCAGCGGTTACCAGGGTTTCTGTGACAGCGACGGCTGCCTGCGCGTCCCGACCTGGAACCATCTCTGGTTTCTGCCCTATCTGTGGAGCTACACCGTTCTGGCCTGGCTGCTGTGGCGGCTGCTGCCTACGTCCGCATTGCAGCGCCTGCGCCAATGGACCGGCTTCCTGCTAGGCCACTGGGGGGCTTTGGTCGTCCCGGCAGCGATTCTGGCTGTCGCACGCCTGCTGCTGGTCAATCGCTTCGAGCAGACCCATGCGCTGATCGATGACTGGTACAACCATGCCCAGTACGCCAGCGTCTTCATGATCGGCTTCCTCGGCGCATTCAGCCCCCGCTTCTGGGAATCATTGCAGCGCTTGCGCTGGCTGTCGCTGATTGTGGCGGCTGGCTGCTATGCCGGACTGATCCATGTCTGGTACTTCTCCGGCTACAACGATGCACAACCGCCGCCCGTGGAGTTGCGCCTGTTGCTCCGACTTGCCTGGGCGCTGAACCAGTGGTGCGCGATCGCTGCCTTGTTGGGTTTCGCCTACCGCTGGCGCAATGCCGACAGCCCGCTGCTGCGCTATCTCACCCTGGCGGTGTTCCCGCTCTATATCCTGCACCAGACCGTGATCGTGGTACTGGCACATATGCTCAAACCGCTGCGGCTGACGCCCGCCATCGAGGCTGGCCTGTTGATCGCGGCAACCCTGACCTTGTGCCTTGGCGCCTATGCACTGATCCGGCGCTGCCCGCCGCTGCGACCCTTGTTTGGGCTGCAGCGCGAACCGGCAATTACCCCTCGCACAGCGTCGGCGAACGCCGTGACCGATTGATGCCAACCATCGCGCAGCACAGCTCTTTGCAAACCTGCCCTGCGCCCGTCGTAGCCTGCTCAGCCCGGCTCGGCCTGGGATGCAGCCACCAGTGGCCGCGCGGGCGCCGGCTTGCTCGGGAACGCGTGACGCAGGATGCGCCACATTACCTGCCCGAACTGGCGCGGCAGTGAGCCGGTGTTGTAGTGCTGGCCGTAACGCGCGCAGATGGCCTTTACCTCCACCGCCATTGCCGCGTAGCGGTTGGCGGGGATATCGGGGTAGAAGTGGTGTTCGATCTGATGGCTGAGATTGCCGGTCATCACATCCATCCACTTGCCGCCGGTCAGGTTGGACGAGCCACGCAGCTGGCGCAGATACCAATGACCGCGGCCTTCATTGCGGACGCACTCCTTGGGGAAGGTCTCGGCATCTGCGGTGAAGTGACCGCAGAAGATCACCAAATAGGTCCATACGTTGCGGAGAATGTTGGCCGCCACATTGCCCAGCAGCACTGGCAGGAAGAACGGTCCCGCCAATGCCGGGAACAGCACGTAGTCCTTCAGCACCTGCAGCAGCGCCTTGCGGCCGACCGGACGCGCCTGGTTCCAAAGCTGCTTGAGGGTCATCTTGCCGACCAACACACGGCCGATGCGCAGGTCCTGTATGGCGATGCCCCACTCGAACAGCAGCGCGAACACCACCGCCACGAACGGCTGGGCCAGGAAGAACGGGTGCCAGCGCTGCTCGGGGAAGATCCGCAGCAGGCCGTAGCCGATGTCATCGTCCAGCCCGCGCACGTTGGTATAGGTGTGGTGGCGGAAATTATGGGTCTTGCGCCAGTTTTCCGAAGTACCGGCGATATCCCATTCGTAGGTCTTGCCCTGCAGCTGCGGATCGCCCATCCAGTCGTACTGGCCGTGGATGACGTTGTGCGCCAGCTCCATGTTCTCCAGGATCTTGGACAAGCCCAACAGCAGCACGCCGGCGATCCACGCCGGCACCAACAGGCTGTGCACGAAGGCTCCGAGGAACAGCAGCGCCCGCCCTGCCACGCCGGTCCAGCGCACCGCTGCCACGATCCGACGGATGTAGCGCGCGTCACTTGCGCCCAACAAGGCCTGGTGGCGTGCCTTGACGGCGTCGAGTTCGTCACCGAAGCGCTGCAGTTCGGCAGCTGACAGCACGCGGTTGTGCACGGAAGACATGAGTTACAGCTCCAAGGTCAAATCGGTGCTGGCGCTGCTGACGCACAGCTTGAGCGGCACGGACGGCTCGCTGATGTATTCACCGGTCAAGGTGTGGCGGGTAATGCCCGAGGTTTTCCCGCAGACACAGGTGTTGCAGATGCCCATCCGGCAACCGCTGGCAGGCTGAATCCCGGCTGCCTCCAGCGCCGGCAACAAGGCGACCCCGCGCGGCACACTGAGCGTGCGGCCAGTCCTGAGCAGCTGGATCTGCACACTGCCCTGCTCCACCTCAGCCAGCTGCGGGGCGCTGAACGCCTCCGAATCGAAGTGCGCAACCCGTGCCTGCAGGCGGCTGCGCGCAGCATCCACAAAGCCGCCAGGCCCACACGCCAGCACATGCGCCGGAGCCAGATCCCCAAGACTGCCGAGCGCGTAGCTTCCCACGCGCGCCGCACCCTCGCCGGTTACTGCCAGATGCAGGCGGAACGCGGGATGGCGGCCGGCGATGGCCTTGAATTCGTCGACGAAGCACAACTGCTCGCGTTGACGCGCCCAGTAAACCAGATCGACCGGGCCCGGCATCCCCTGCACATCCAACTGGCGCAGCAAGGCGCGCAGCGGAGTGATGCCACTGCCGGCAGCCAGCATCACCAGCTTCGGCGGCAGCACCGCGGGGAGCAGCATTTCACCGAACGCCTGCCCCAGCGCGAACACCTCGCCCACGGCCGCGTGTTCACACAGGTACTGGCTGAGCTTGCCACCGGCAATACGTTTGACCGTGACCGCCAAACGCCCGTTCTCAAGCGCGGCAGGGCTATAGCTGCGGGTGGTCAGGCGCCCATCCAGTTCCACCCCAAGATTGATGTGCTGGCCGGCCTGCATGCCACGGAAGTGACGATTGGGCTGCAATTCGAGGGTGACGGCATCGGCGCTGGCCTGATGGCGCGCCAGCAGCCGGGCCAAGGGGCGCCGCAGCGTCCACAGTGGATGCACCCGGGTAGACCAGAAATCAAAGAAACCTTCGCTCAGCCAGGGGATCGGCGGCGGCGCGGCATTGCGGTAGACAGCACTCATGTTGCGCACTATACGGCCGAGCATACATTTGTGTATACACTTGTATATTCGCAGTACAGGCTATGATTCACGCACCTGACCGGCCCGAGCCCCATGACAGCACGCGAACAGCCCCTGCCCGCAAACGATGACCTGCACCCGGCGCGCAAGGCTTCCATCTCGCGTGACGACCTGCTGGCCGCCGCACTGGCCCTGATCGGCCCGCACCGCAGCGTATCCACGCTGAGCCTGCGCGAGGTCGCGCGTGAAGCCGGAATCGCGCCGAACTCGTTCTATCGCCAGTTCCGCGACATGGACGAACTGACGGTAGCGTTGATCGATCTGGCCGGGCGCTCGTTGCGCACCATCATCGGCCAGGCCCGGTTGCGTGCTGCCGACAGCAACCGCGGCGTGATCCGGTTGTCGGTGGAAACGTTCATGGAACAACTGCGTGCCGACGACCGCCTGATGCATGTACTGCTGCGCGAAGGCACTGCCGGCTCGGACGCGTTCAAGCAGGCGGTGGACCGCGAACTGGGTTACTTCGAGGAAGAGCTGAAGGCTGATCTTGTGCGCCTGGCCGCGCTCGATGGCGCGAGCCTGTACGAGCCCGCCCTCGCCGCCAAGGCAATCACCCGGCTGGTATTCGCCATGGGCGGCAGCGCGATCGACCTGCCCGAGGAACGGGATCCCGAGCTGATCGAACAGATGTCGCAGATGATCCGCATGATCATCACCGGCGCCCGCGCGCTGGCGCGGCATCCGGTAAAGGCCTGAAGCAAGCCAAACGATGTTGCGCGGTGGCGGGAGCGGCGTGCGCCGCGAGGCCGATGATCGCCCAGATCACAGCGTTCCCTGAACTTCATTGGTGCCAGCTTCGCGGCTTACGCCGCTCCCACCAACTGTCTATCGGTAAAGCCCCTGCCGAGCATGGCTCGGCACTACGCTGCGCCCTTGGCCTTAGTGGCCATCGAGCTGACGCACGGATCAGGAGGTTGTGGGAGCGGCGTAAGCCGCGAAGCTGATGATCCGCCAGATCGCAGCTCTCCCTGCACTTCATTGGTGCCGGCTTCGCGGATTACGCCGTTCCTACAGACTGTGTATCGGTAAAGCCCCTGCCGAGCACGGCTCGGCACTACCTTTGCAGGCACTGGCGGTAGCGGCTGTCTACCCGGTTGGCGAACCACTCGGTAGTCAGTTCGCGGGTGATCTTGGGGCTGTCCAGGCGGATGCCGGGAATCAATGCGCGCGGCAACACCTTCCCTGCGCGCGCATCCGCCATGGCGAACACCTGCGAATGCAGCGCGCTGTCACTGAACTCCAGGCGATCAGACTGCGCAAGCGCACGCCGTATCTCACGGTCGTCCATGCCTAGTCGCGGCGCCAGCCTGCGCACCGCCAGTTCGGTCTGGCCCGGCTTGTCGATTGGCGCATCCGGCACCAGCAGATCACCATCCAGCGCCAGCGAAACACCTGTCAGCAGGCTCACCGCACTCTGGAATGCAGCATTGCGGCTGGCGTAGCGGCCCGCGTTGTAGTCGGCGAAGCGATGCACCTTCTGTGTATAGGGCGTCTGGTAGTCGAGCAGATGGCCGACACCGAAGTACACGCCGCCGCGCCGGGTGAACACCTCATCACGGATACTGCGCGCCACAGGGTACGGGTAGTCCTGCGCATTTGCCTGCGCAAAAGGAATGCTGACCTGCATCGCGCCGCCAGTCTGCACAGGATTTTTCCCGGCAAACAAACGTTGCCCCATCGGCACGCGACCAATGATTTCCTCGTACAACTCACTCAGGTCCCGTTCGCTGCGTACCCGCGCCAACTGCTCGCCGTAACTGCGACCATCACTCCCCTTCACCTTCAGGCCCGCGTCCACCAGCAGCTTCGGTATATGCACGGCGGCGGCGCGGCGATCTATTTCGCCGCGGGCAATCCGCGGCAGATTGGGCACCTCGGGATTGGCGCGATAACCGGACTCCTGCTCGATCACCGCCAGCACCGCGCAGATATTCTCGCGCGAAGGCTCGATGCCTTGCGCGGTCAACGCCATACGGATATCCGTCGCCCAGCCTGTACGATCAGCGACCGTCGCTGGAATACGGCGCGCGATTTCATCCTGCACCGTTGCCGTCGTCGGACCCGGCGCGGGCGCTGGGACCGTGCTGCACGCGGCCAGCGTCGCTGCCAACAACAGGCTCGCCAGCAGCCGCGGCGCGTCCCCGGCATCGCCAGGAAAAACGCGGGCAGCGCTGCTCCAACCATCGCAAGTCGCCAGCCTGCCCATATACTTCGCACCCTCGTCTGTCCAAATCATCGAACGTGGCTTGACCCTTGAGCGCCACCGCTGAACAGTACTTCCCGCTTGTGGTTCCCGCCACCTCCCTGCTGCTGGGGCTGGCGCTGTTGGCTGGCTGGCGTTCATTACGCGACCACCGCTACCTGTTGTGGCTGGCCGGTGGCTACATCTGCACCGCTTTTCCGCTGGCCGCGCAGATCCTGATGGACAACGCCCGGATGGCGACCTGGTCAGTACTGACCGGCGCGATGTACTGCGCGGGCAGCTGGGCCACGGCGCAGGGTTTCGCACTCAGATCCGGCGGCAGGGTGTCAGAGCCGGCCGCACTGGCCATCAGCCTGATTACGCTGTTGGCACTGTTCTGCTTCTCCAGGCTCGATGATGTGCTGGGCGCGCGCATCGTCTTCCTCAACCTCGGCATGGGGCTGCTGCTCGCGTTGGCGTTGCCAGCGCTGTTTGGCCGCGAGCAAGCGGACACGCTCTTCGAACGCCTGCTGCGCAGGACGTATCTGCTACTGGTGGCATACGCGATCCTGCGCCCGCTGCTGGCCTGGTTGCTGGCCGGCTGGTTCACCAGCAGTGGTCTGCCGCGCTCCGGTCTTTGGCTGTGGATGCTGGCCTTCAACCTGTTGCTCAATCTGTGGCTGCTGTTTCTGCTGCTGGGCGGGCTGGCCCAGCAGCTGATGGGAGAACTGCGCCATGAGCGCAACCACGATTCGCTCACCCAGTTGCTGAACCGCCGCGCCTTCTTCGAGATCGCCAACCACCGGCTGCAGCACGATCCCGCCCGGCCCTGGGCCCTGCTCGCCTGCGATGTGGACCACTTCAAGCAGGTCAATGACACCTGGGGCCATGCGGCCGGCGACAACGTCCTGCGCCAGGTAGGCGTGCTGTTGCAGCAGATGACACGCCCGGATGATCTGGTTGCCCGCTTCGGCGGTGAGGAATTCGTGCTGCTGGTGCACTGCCATGACCTGCCCACCGCTGCGCGCATCGCCGAACGCATCCGCGTCGGCCTCAGCCAGATGCACTGCTCACAGGCAAAGCAATCCATCACTGCCAGTTTCGGCGTCACCATGGTGGCAACAGCGCAGGATCTGGAAAGCGCGCTGGAACGCGCCGACCTCGCTGTCTATCAAGCCAAGCACGAAGGACGCAACCGCTTGATCCTCAGCCCATCGCAGGACGGCACCGACTGCATGCTCCCGGACCAGCAAGCCACACCTTGATTCGTAGCCCATGCCGCGGATCACTCCGCAGCGGGCATGCCTGCACACGGCATGCCCGCTGCGCAACGCGAGATCGGCATAGGGCCGCACCACCGGATACACCCGCTTTACGCTAGGCTTGCGTTTCTTCCTGACTGTGCATTCCCGTGAAAACAGTTCACGCCACCCGCTACATCACGCCGCTGCGCGAAGGCGGTTCACTGCCGGCGGTGATCGAAACCGACGACGATGGCATGTACGTCATCAAGTTCCGCGGTGCCGGGCAAGGGCCCAAGGCCCTGATCGCCGAACTGGTGGTTGGGCGGCTTGCACAGGCGCTGGGCCTGCCGATGCCGGACATCGTCCTGGTCGAACTGGACCGCGAGTTCGCGCGTACCGAGCCCGACCCGGAGATCCAGGACCTGATCCGCGCCAGCGAGGGCACCAACCTGGGCAGCGACTACCTGCCCGGCGCGATCAACTACGATCCTGCGGCGATGCAACCCGACGCCGAGCTGGCCTCGCGCATCGCCTGGTTTGATGCCTACACCAGCAACGTGGATCGCACCGCGCGCAACCCCAACCTGATGGTCTGGCATCGCCAGCTCTATCTGATCGATCACGGCGCGGCGCTGTACTTCCACCACGACTGGGAGAACGCCGGCGAGGCCTGCGGCAAGCCTTTCGCGTTGATCAAGGACCACGTGTTGCTGCCGTTCGCCAGCCGCATCGCCGAAGCCGACGCGGCGCTGGCCCCCTTGCTGACCGACGCAGTCATCGACGGCATCGTCGCGCAGATTCCAGAAAGCTGGCTGCAGACCGAGCCCTTTTTTGACGATGCGAGCGCCTACCGGTCCGCTTACGCCAGCTATCTGAAGCGCCGCCTGCAATTGCGTGAAGCCTTCGTACAGGAGGCCATCCGTGCCCACGCTGCATACCTATGATTACGCCATCATCCGCATCGTACCGCGGGTGGAACGCGAGGAATTCATCAACGTTGGCGTGATCGTCTCCTGCCCCAGCGCAGGCCATCTGCAGGCGGCCATCGAGATTGATATAGCGCGTTTGCAGGCATTTGCGCCGCAACTGGATCTCGCTGCCGTGCAGCCGTGGCTGGATGCCATCGTCGCGATCTGCCGTGGCGAGCCGGGTGCCGGACCGATCGCACAATTGCCGCCGCGCGCCCGCTTCCATTTCCTGACTGCCAAGCGCAGCTCGGTGGTGCAGACTTCGGTTACCCATGTCGGCCGCACCGCCAACCCTGCCGGCATCGTCGAGCACCTGCTCGAACGCATGGTGCGTACGCCGCGCTGAGCCAGCGGGCGGGATGCGAGGCCAATCGAACCTGTAGAGCCGAACCATGCTCGGCTGACGCGCCCCCTGTAGTGGGGGGGGGGGGGGGGGGGGGGGGGGGGGGGGGGGGCGGGCGGGGGCGCCCCGCGGGGGCGCGCCGCCGCGGCCAC
>NZ_JBXFWM010000033.1:0-43635 GCF_056856655.1 Stenotrophomonas sp. STEN033 | reverse complement strand
GGGGTATGCCGCCATGCCGAGATTCTTATGTCCCCGCCTGGGCCACGTTGTGTCCTAACAGCAGGTTCGGGGCTTAGGCCGCTCCCACAAGTCAGGTTTGGGGTGCCCCCCGCCAAAAACCCGCCGCCAACGCTGTGGCACCGCTCTTGCATCTGCTCCGGCATGAGTCCCGAACTTGCCCTTACCGAACTCCGCGGCGGCCTGGTTGCCACCTTGTGGATCGCCGGTCCCTTGCTACTTGTCGTGCTGGTCGTCGGCGTGGTGGTCGGCGTCATCCAGGCCGCTACCCAGATCAACGAGCCGACCATTGCCTTTGTCGCCAAGGCCGCGGCCCTGACCGCGGCGCTGTTTGCGCTGGGCAGCCTGCTGCTGGGTCACCTGGTCGAATTCACCGTCATGTTGTTCCAGCGCATTCCGCACCTGATCGGTTAGCGCGATGGATTCGGTCACCCAGACAGTCATCGACGGCCAACAGGCGTTTGCCATCATCGGCAACACCCTGTGGATCATGCTGCGCATTGGCGCGATGCTGATGGCCATGCCGATGATCGGCACCCGTGCGGTACCGGCGCGGGTGCGGGCGCTGCTGGCGGTGGCACTGTCCGTGGCACTGTCCCCGGTCCTGCCGCCGGTGCCTATCTTCAACGGGTTTGACTCGATGACCGTGCTCAGCATCCTGCGCGAGGTAGCCGTGGGGGTCAGCATCGGCTTCCTGCTGCGGCTGATCTTCGAAGCCGGCGCCATGGCCGGCGAAATGATCGCGCAGAGCACCGGCCTGGCCTTCGCGCAGATGGCCGACCCGATGCGCGGCGGCAGCTCCGGCGTGATCGGGCAATGGTTCTACCTGATGTTCGGCCTGCTGTTTTTCACCAGCAATGGTCATCTGGCACTGATCTCATTGCTGGTGGACAGCTACAAGGCGCTGCCCATCGGCACCGCCCTGCCCGATCCCCATGCGGTCGCTGCCCTGGCCCCCACCCTGGCCCTGCAGATTTTCCGGGGCGCGCTGTCGCTGGCACTGCCCCTGGTGGTGGCGATGCTGGCGATCAACCTGGCCTTTGGCGTCCTTGCCCGCGCGGCACCGGCATTGAACCCGATGCAGCTGGGCCTGCCGGTGGCACTGCTGCTCGGCCTGTCCCTGCTCACCCTGTTGGCCGGGGAAATGGGGCCGCCGGTACAGCGCCTGTTCGACACCGCTTTCGATACGGCACGACAAGTGACAATGTGACGCCCTACACAGCTCTCGTTTTTTGCTTTCACATTGCCTGAAGGACCTATTGCTGGTTTCCTTATAGCCGTGGATAGTCCGGGTACAGCACGGACTGCAGGGGATTGTGGTACCGGCTACGAGATTTCGCTCCCGCGACCGCGGCGCGACAACCTTAGGGAGGGGTTTGATGCTCGTTGGCAGCTACAACCCGTTGTTTGTCGTGCTGTCGATCCTGGTGGCGATCCTGGCCTCGTTCACAGCGCTGGATATGGCCTCGCGGGTATCCGCCTCACAGCCACGCCGCGCGGCGGCCCGCTGGCTGCTGGCCGGCGGCGTCGCCATGGGCGCAGGCATCTGGTCGATGCATTTTGTCGGCATGCTGGCCTTCCGCCTGCCCATTCCACTGGGCTACGACCTGTGGCTGACGGTGGAATCGCTGCTGGTAGCGGTGGCTGCCTCGATATTCGCCTTGTGGCTGGTCTCGCGACCGACCCTGCCGCACCTGCGCCTGGCCCTGGGTGCGCTACTGATGGGTCTGGGCATCGCCTGGATGCATTACGTCGGCATGTCCGCACTGAAGATGAATCCGGACATCGATTACGACCGGGTCTGGTTCGCCCTTTCCATCGTGATCGCGGTCGGTGCCTCATGGAGCGCGCTGTATATCGCGTTCCGCCTGCGCACCGCTGAGCACGCCCTGCCGCCAAGGCTGATCGCCGCCGCGGTGATGGGCCTGGCCATCGTCGGCATGCACTATACCGGCATGGCGGCGGCGCGCTTCCCGGCCAACTCCGTCTGCACTGCCGCCACCACCGGCGGCGTACCCACCGAATGGCTGGCCGCTTGCGTGGTGCTGCTCACGGTAGGCGTGATGGGTGTAGTGCTGACCATCTCCCTGTTCGAACAGCGCATGCAGGCACGCTTGCTGCATCTGCGAAACTCGATGCTGTCGGCCTCGCTGGACGACGCCCGCAAGGAGTTGTTCCATGCCAGCCAGCACGACTCACTGACCCGCCTGCCCAACCGCCAGCTCTCGCATGAGCGTATCGAACAGCTGCTGCAGGCAGGCCAGCCGTTCGCGGTCATGTCCATCGACCTGGATGGCTTCCGCCATATCAACGGCGCCTTTGGCTCGCAGACCGGCGACGCCGCCCTGGTCGATATCGGCGAACGCCTGCGCCAGCTGCTTCCTGCCGAAGACCTGGTCGGACGCTTGGGTGGCGACCAGTTCGTCATCGCCAGCCAACTGCGCCAGACCGAAGAGTTGGACGCGCTGGCCGAGCGCATCATCCTGGCGGTCAACTCGGTTCGGGTTGGCGGCCGCGAACTGCGCATCACCGCCAGCCTGGGCATCGCCCAGTACCCGCAGGCAGGCAACTCCGCCGCGCAGTTGATCGCGATGGCCGAGACCGCCATGGCGTACGCAAAACAATCCGGGCGCAACACACACGCGGTGTTCGCCGACTGGATGAATGACAACGTCGAGCAGGACCGGCGCCTGCTCGACGACCTGCGCAAGGCCTTGGGCACACCGCAGCTGTCGCTGCATTACCAGCCCCGCGTGCATGCCGACAGCGGCCGCATCAGTGGCGCCGAGGCCCTGATCCGCTGGCGTCATCCCGAACATGGGTTCATCCCGGCAGAACGCATCATCCGTCTCACCGAGCAGAGCGGGCTGATGGACGTAATCGGCAACTGGGTACTGGATGAGGCCTGCCGGCAGATGCGTTGCTGGCAGGACGCCGGCAACGCCGAATGGCGGGTGGCGGTTAATCTGTCGGGGCGCCAACTGGGCTCGCCGAAACTGATCGATGACGTGCGCTCCGCGTTGGACCGCAACGAACTGGAACCCTCGCGCCTGATCCTTGAGATCAGTGAAGGGGCGGTGATGCGCGACACCGACAACGCAATTTCGGTGCTGCGCAGTGTAGCCGGGCTGGGCGTCGGCATATCGATTGATGACTTCGGCATCGGCGTGTCCAGCCTGCTGCACCTGAAGCGACTGCCTGCCACCGAGATCAAGATCGACCGCGCTTTTGTATTGGCGCTGGAAGAAAGCGACGAAGACGTGGTCATCGTTTCTGCGATCGTCGCGCTCGGCCACGCACTGAACATGGAGATCGTTGCCGAAGGCATCGAGACCCAGGGCCAACGCGCCTATGTGGAACGGCTGGGCTGTGACCATCTGCAGGGTTATCTGCTGGGCCGCCCGGTCAGCGCGGAGAATTTCATGCGCCTGCACGGTGGCGATGCCCAGCATGCGGCGCTGGAAGCACGACTGGCCTCGTTCAACGCCAGCCAGGAATAGGCCGTAGTGCCGAGCCATGCTCGGCAAAGGCATTCCCCATAAACCCGAACCTGTAGTGCCGAACCATGCTCGGCAAGGGGCTTCACCGGTAGAGCCCTTGCCGAGCATGGCTCGGCACTACCTTTGGGTAGCTTGTAAGGCCCCTTGCCGAGCATGGCTCGGCACTACCCTTGGGTAGCTTGCAAGGCCTCTGCCGAGCATGGCTCGGCACTACCTTTGGGTAGCTTGTAAGGCCTCTGCCGAGCATGGCTCGGCACTACATCCTGGGTTTGGAATGATTTTTGCACGGCCATGGAAGAACCCTTCTTCCATGCCGAGCAATGTCCGAGAACGAACAGGCCGGGGAAAAAACCGAACTCCCCACCGAAAAACGCCTGAAAGAAGCCCGCGACCAGGGCAATATTCCGCGTTCGCGGGAACTGGCCACCGCTGCGGTATTCGTTGCCGCGGTGCTGGCGCTGTACGCCATGGGCGGCTCCATGGGCGGCTCGGCGCGGCAATGGATGAAGGCCGCGCTCTCGCCGGAACCCGGCTTGCTGGACACCCCCAACGCCTTGTTCGGCCACGCCGGCTGGATGCTGCTCAAGCTGATGCTGGCTTTCAGCCCGCTGTTGCTGGTGTGTCTGGCTGCCGGCATGGTGGCCCCGGTACTTATGGGGGGACTGCGTTTTTCCAACAAGGCACTGATGCCCGACCTGAAGCGCATGAATCCGCTCACCGGAATGAAACGCCTGGTTGGCGCCGAGGCATTGGCCGAACTGGTCAAATCGATGCTGCGCGTGGCCTTTGTCGGCACCGCCGCCGGCCTGTGCATCTGGCACGGCGCCGACGGCCTGCGCGGGCTGCTGCACCTGCCACTGGAGAGCGCCATCGGGCGCGGCCTGGGCTTTACCCTCAAGCTGCTGCTGGCCACCGCAGGGGCCATGGCCCTGCTCGCCGCCATCGATGCGCCGTACCAGAAGTGGAACTGGTTGCGAAAGCTGAAGATGACGCGCGAAGAACTGCGCCGCGAGATGAAGGAAAGCGAGGGCAGCCCCGAGGTCAAGGGCCGCATCCGGCAGATGCAGATGCAGCTGTCACAACGCCGGATGATGGAAGCCGTGCCCACGGCCGACGTGGTGCTGGTCAACCCCACCCATTATGCCGTTGCCCTCAAGTACGAGAGCGGGCGCATGAACGCCCCCACCGTGGTCGCACGCGGGGTGGACGAACTGGCCCTGCGCATCCGCCAGGTCGCCGACGGCAACAAGGTCGCCATCGTCTCGGCGCCGCCTTTGGCACGGGCTTTGTATCGGGAAAGCCAACTCGGCAAGGAAATCCCCGTGAGACTGTATTCGGCTGTCGCCCTGGTCCTGTCCTACGTCTACCAGCTGCGCCAATGGCGCGGCGGTCCGATGCCCCAGATGGCAACGATCGATATTGATGAATTCGGCAAGGGAGAAACCCGATGAGCAGCCAGACCTCGGGCCTGTCCGCGCGCCGCGTGCTGGACATGCTGCGCCATGGGCTGGGCGCGCCACTGATCGTGCTGGCCTTGCTGGCCATGGTGGTGGTGCCGCTGGCCGCGCCGGTGCTGGACGCCCTGTTCACCCTCAACATCGCCATCTCCATGCTGGTGCTGCTGGCCGTGGTGTATGTGAAGCGGCCGCTGGACTTCACCATCTTCCCGATCGTGCTGCTGGTCACCACCATGCTGCGGCTGGCGCTGAACGTGGCTTCCACCCGCGTCATCCTGCTCAATGGCCAGGACGGCCATGACGCCGCCGGCAAGGTGATCGCCGCCTTCGGTGAGTTCGTGATCGGCGGCAACTATGCGGTCGGCATCGTGGTGTTCGCGATCCTGACCATCATCAACTTCGTGGTCATCACCAAGGGCGCCGGACGCGTGTCGGAAGTCACCGCACGCTTCATCCTGGATGCCATGCCCGGCAAGCAGATGGCGATCGACGCCGACCTCAACGCCGGTTTGCTGACGCGCGAGGAAGCCAAGGTCCGCCGCGAGGAAGTCCGCGAGGAAGCCGACTTCTATGGCGCGATGGACGGTGCCAGCAAGTTCATCCGCGGCGATGCCATCGCCGGCATTCTGATCCTTTTCATCAACATGCTTGGCGGCCTGGCCGTGGGCGTGCTGCAGCACGACATGGCCTTCGGCGACGCCGCGGCCACCTATACGCTGCTGTCGATCGGTGACGGCCTGGTGGCGCAGCTGCCGGCACTGCTGGTTTCCAGCGCGGTGGCCATGCTGGTCACCCGCGCCTCGCGCTCGCAGGACATGAGCGAAGCGATGATGGGCCAGGTGTTCGGCCAGTACCGCGCACTGGCCATCACTGCCGGCATCATTGGTCTGGTCGGCCTGGTACCGGGCATGCCCAACCTGGCTTTCCTCAGCCTGGCCGCGATCCTTGGCTTCATCGCCTGGAAACTGTGGCGGCGTGAGACCAGCGCTGCCGCCAAGACCACCGCCAACGAAACCGCCGCCAGCGAAGGCGGCCTGAACGCACTGGGCCAGCCGCAGCCGGCCCCCACCGCCGAACTGACCTGGGACGAACTGCGCCCGGTCGATCCGCTCGGCCTGGAAGTCGGCTACCGGCTGATTCCGCTGGTCGACAAGGCCCAGGGCGGCGAGTTGATGACGCGCATCAAGGGCGTGCGCCGCAAACTCACCCAGGACCTGGGTTTCCTGATTCCGCCGGTCCATATCCGCGACAACCTGGAGCTCCCGGCCACCCACTACCGCCTGCTGATCCATGGCGTGCCGGTCAGCACCGCCGACATCCACCCGGACCGCGAACTGGCACTGGACCCCGGCAGCGCGATGGGCAAGCTGGAGGGCATTGCCGGCAAGGACCCGGCATTCGGCCTGGACGCCACCTGGATCCAGCCCCACCAACGCGCACATGCCGAATCGCTGGGCTACACCGTGGTCGATCCGGCCACCGTGGTTGCCACCCACCTGTCGCACCTGATCCGCGAGCACGCCCCGGAGCTGCTGGGTCACGAGGAAGTGCAGCAGTTGCTGGCCACACTGGCCAAGAGCGCCCCGAAGCTGGCCGAAGACCTTTCGCCCAAGGCGCTGCCACTGTCCACCGTGGCCCGCGTGCTGCAGAACCTGCTGGTCGAGCGCATCCCCATCCGCCAGCTGCGCAAGATCGCCGAAGCCCTGGTCGAAGCCGCACCGACCACCCAGGACGCCGCCACGCTCACCGCCGCGGTACGCAACACGCTCGGCCGCTTCATCGTGCAGGAAATCGCCGGCTCCTCGCCGGAGCTGCCGGTATTCACCCTCAACCCGCAATTGGAACGCGTCTTGCAGGAGTCAACACAAGGCAATGGCGCCGCACTGGAACCTGGTCTCGCCGAACGCCTCCACCAAAGTCTTGCCGATTGCGTCGGCAAGCAGGAGGCCCGCAACGAGCCGGCTGTAGTGCTGGTACCGGCCCCGGTACGCGCCGCGCTGGCGCGCCTGGTCCGCCACAGCGTGCCCTCGCTGTCGGTCCTGGCCTACAGCGAAGTGCCGGAAGACAAACGCCTGAAACTGGTCGGCACGATCAGCTGAGGCAGCCCGAAAGCCGACGCCGGCAGCCATGCCGGTGACGGAAACCAGACACCTGCTGCACCGCACCCATTCCGCAAGAAGGAGCCCGCCACGTCATGTTCGACATCGCCAACGCCACTCCTTCGCCGCAGCCCCACTCCCGGTACCAAAGCATGAAGATCAAACGTTTCGTCGCCGCTGACATGCGCACCGCCATGAACCTCGTGCGCAAGGAGCACGGCCCCGACGCCGTGATCCTGTCCAACCGACGGATCGAGGAAGGTGTCGAGATCGTGGCGGCCGCGCACTACGACGAAACCGCAGTGAAGCAGGCGCTGGAAGCCAGCCGCCCGGCACCGCCGGCACCGGCCAAGCCGCGCAGCGCCGCCGAAGCCATCATGGCCGCGATGACCCGCCGCAAGGCACCCGAGCCGGAGCCCGTCACCGCCACCACCTCGGCCGTCGCCGCTTTGGCACGCTCGGCGGTTGGCGCCACCGGCCGCTCCATCGACAACAGCATCGAACTGGCACCGGGCAGCCGCTTTGCTGGCCTGCTCAAGTCCGCCGACGTTGCACCGGTTGCTCCGCGCGCCCCGGCTCCCCAGACCTTCTACGCCACACAGCCGGCCAGCGCCGACGAACTGCCGATCGTGCCGGCTTTCCGTCCCGTCGGCAGCGCCGCGGCGGTCGCCCCCCTGGCCTCCGCACCTGCCGTCACCCAGCAGGCCAGCTTTGCCGACGCCATCGCCGCCGTCACCATCGAGGCGCCCGCACCGATGGAACGCGCACGCTTCGTCATCGATCCGCCGATGCCGGAGCCGGAGTTGCAGCAGCCGATCGCTGCCGTCGCCGTTCCAGCAATTGCTGTCGCACCGGTGTTCAACCCTGCCCCGGTCGCCGTGGCCCCCGTCGCTGTCGCGCCCGCAATCGAGGCAATCGCAGCCCCGGTCGCTGCGGCAGCAGCCATCGCCGCCGTCGCTAGCCCGCAGCCGGCGGAAGCGTCGGTGACCAGCGCTGCTGAAGCCACCGAAACTGCGGCCGCCGCCACCTCCCCGGTGAGCGCAGTGACCAGCGCACCGGTGATCATCGCCCGCGACGACGAACAGCTCAGCCAGCTGCGCCAGGAAGTGGCTGGCATGCGCCACCTGATCGAGCGCGAGATGAACCGCTTCACCGACGAGCGGCTGCGCGGCAGCGCGGTGCGCGCCAATGCACTGGACCTGATGGATGAGTACGGCTTCGACGCCGGCCTGGCCCGCGACGTCGCCACCCAGATTCCGGCCGACATCGACCCCAGCCGCGCCCGCGGACTGATGCTGGGCCTGATCTCCAAGAAGTTGCCGATCGCCCCGGTCGACCCGATGGAAACCGGCGGCGTGATCGCCCTGGTCGGCCCCACCGGTGCCGGCAAGACCACCACCATTGCCAAGCTGGCCTCGCGTTTCGCCGAAGCCCATGCCGCCCGCGACGTGGCCCTGGTCACCACCGACACCCAGCGCATCGGCGCCCGCGAGCAGCTGTACGGCTTCGGCCGCCAGCTCGGCATCGCCGTGCACGAGGCCAATAGCGGCACCGACCTCAACCAGCTGCTGCAGAAGCTGGCCGACTACAAGCTGGTGCTGATCGACACCGCCGGCCTGGGCCAGCGCGATCGTGCCCTCACCGCCCAGCTGCAGTGGCTGCGCGCCGCCGGCCAGATCCGCACCCTGCTGGTACTGCCGGCCAACACCGCCTTCCAGGACATGGACGAAGTGGTCCGCCGCTTCAGCGCCGCCAACCCGCAGGGCGTGGTGCTGACCAAGCTGGACGAGACCGGCCGCTTCGGTTCGGCCCTGTCAGTGGCGGTCGATCACCGCCTGCCGATCACCTGGGTGACCGACGGCCAGGACGTCCCGGAAGACCTTTATCGGGCCTCTGCCGCAAATCTTGTACTCCGCCTTGAAGATTTGCGCCGCGCGGCCGATATGCCCTGCAACACGGAGTTGAACAATGCAGTCGCGTGAGTACGCCAAGCTGACCAACACCTTTCCGCTGTCGGCAACCCGGCACGAACCGGCCGGTCCGGTACGCACCATCGCGGTGACGGGCGGCAAGGGTGGCGTAGGTAAAACCAATGTCTCGGCCAACCTGGCCGTGGCACTGGCAGGCATGGGCAAACGCACCCTGCTGCTCGACGCCGACCTGGGCCTGGCCAACATCGACGTGGTGCTGGGCCTGCAGCCCAAGCACACCCTGGCCGACCTGGTCGCCGGGCGCGCCACGCTGGAAGAAGTCATCATCGAAGGCCCGAACGGCGTGCTGGTCGTGCCCGCCGCCTCCGGCCGTCGGCACATGGCCGAATTGCAGCCGGCCGAGCATGTGGGCCTGGTCAACGTGTTCTCGGAGCTGGAACGCGACCTCGATGTGATGATCATCGACACCGCGGCCGGCATCACCGACAGCGTGCTGACCTTCTGCCAGGCCGCCCAGGACACCGTGGTCGTGGTCTGCGACGAGCCGGCCTCGATCACCGACGCCTATGCGCTGATCAAGGTGCTCTCGCGCGAACGCGGCGTGGACCGTATCCAGGTCGTGGCCAACATGGTCCGCGACCCGAACGAAGGCCGCGCCCTGTATGAAAAGCTGGTGCGGGTCTGCGAGAAGTTCCTGATCGATGTCTCGCTGAACTACCTGGGCTGCGTGCCGCAGGACGACTGGTTGCGTCTGTCGGTGCAGCGCCAGCAGCCAGTGGTGAAGCTCTACCCTTCCGCGCCAGCCTCGCTGGCGATCAATGAAATCGCCCGTCGCACCGCGCGCTGGCAAGCCCCAACCGCCCCACGCGGCGGCGTTGAGTTCTTCCTGGAACGCATCATCCAGCAGAAGGTGAAGGCATGAACAATGCAGCCGCTCACTATCGTGAAGTCCAGCGCAGCGCGGCCAATGACTGCATCGCCCGCCACGCCGACCTGGTACGCCGCATCGCCCATCACCTGGCCGCGCGCCTGCCGGCCAGCGTCGAAGTCGACGATCTGATCCAGGCCGGCATGATGGGCCTGATCGAAGCCTCGCGCAGCTATGACGCCGAACAGGGTGCATCGTTCGAGACCTATGCGTCGATCCGTATCCGCGGCTCGATGATCGATGAGATCCGTCGCGGCGACTGGGTGCCGCGCTCGGTGCACCGCCGCGCCCGCGATGCCGCCGCCACCATCCGCCGGCTCGAGCAAAGTTCCGGCCGCGCGGCCAGTGCCAGTGAAGTGGCCGAGGCAATGGAGCTGCCGCTACCCGAATACATGCGGCTGGTCGAAGACGCCTCGCGCGGCCAGGTGCTGAGCCTGGAATCACGCATCGAAGACCAGGGCGAGTTGGACACCCCGACTACCGGTGGGCCCACCCCGCAGCAGGTTCTTGAGCGCAGCCAGTTCGGCACCGAGCTGGGCAAGGCCATCGGCCAATTGCCCGAGCGCGAACAGCTGGTGCTGTCGCTGTACTACGAACAGGAATTGAACCTGAAAGAAATCGGCGCGGTATTGGGCGTCAGCGAATCCCGCGTCTGTCAGATCCACGGCCAGGCCATGCTGCGTCTGCGTGGCCGACTGAAGATTTTCGAGGCGGCCGACGCCGGCCTCGAGGAACCATGAAGAGGAAAGCCTTTTGAACAAGAACATGCGCATCCTGATCGTTGACGACTTCTCGACGATGCGTCGCATCGTCAAGAACCTGCTCGGCGATCTGGGCTTCACCAATACCGCCGAAGCCGAGGACGGGCATGCCGCGCTGTCATTGCTGCAGAGCCAGCCGTTCGATTTCGTCGTCACCGACTGGAACATGCCGGTGATGACCGGCATCGAGCTGCTCAAGGCGATCCGCAATGACGCCAAGCTCAAGACCTTGCCGGTACTGATGGTTACCGCCGAGGCCAAGCGCGAGCAGATCATCGAGGCCGCGCAGAGCGGCGTGAACGGCTACATCATCAAGCCCTTCACCGCGCAGACGCTGGAAGAGAAGCTGGGCAAGATCTTCGAACGCCTGGCAGCGAGCGCCTGATGGACCGCCTCGGGGAAGCATTGAGCGACAAATCGGCCCTGGTGCAGCGCCTGCAGGACGCACTGGCAGCATTGGAAAGTGGCGATGAGGCTGGCTGGCGCCGGGAAATCGACGCACTCGCCGCCCTGCGCGCGCAGCCGATGATGTCCGGCCTGGGCCGGCTCGCCCGTGAACTCGGACAGGCCCTGGGCGAACTGCCCAGCGTGCCCAGCGAAGCCGGCGAGCTGGACGATGCCTGTGCGCGTCTGGACCACGTCGTGCAGATGACCGAGCAGGCCACCCATCGCACGCTCGACCTGGCCGAAGAATGCCGGGCACTGACCGAGCGTCTGCGTACCGACGGGCTCAACGCCGAGCAGGGTGAGATTCTCGAACGCATCCGCCACAACCTCACCGAAGTCGCGCTGACCCAGAGCTACCAGGACCTGACCGGGCAGATCATCCGCCGTGTGGTTGGCATCGTCCGCCGCGTGCACGAAGGGTTTGGTGCGCTCGGTCTGCCGCCGCCGGAAGAAGACGCACGCAACCATGGCCTGGCCGGTCCCGCCGTCAATGGCCTGGACCGCCATGCCGTTTCCCAGGTCGACGCCGACGATCTGCTCTCGGACCTGGGGCTGTAAGCCATGAGTGCTTTTGCCGACGACATCGCCGCCGACTTCATCCTCGAAGCGCAGGAGATCCTGGATCGTCTCGGCGAGCAGCTGGTGACGCTGGAGCAGGCACCGCACGACAGCGACCAGCTCAACGCCGTGTTCCGTGGTTTCCACACCCTCAAGGGCGGCGCCGGTTTTCTGGCGATCACGCCAATGGTGGAGCTGTGCCACGCCGCCGAGGAAACCCTGGGCATGGCCCGCGCCGGCAAGGCCGAACTGCTGGCGCATCATTTCGATGCCGCCCAGCAATCGCTGGACTGGCTGCAGGCCATGCTCGACGCGGTGTCTTCCGGCACCGATCCAGAGCACGCGCCCGCCGCGCTGATCGCGCAGTTCGATGTCGGTACCGCCGCGGCCGTTGCCGCGCCGCAGCCGACCGCGGTCGCCGTCAATGCAGGTGACAGCGACCTGATCAGCGAAGACGAGTTCGAGGCCCTGCTCAACGAACTGCATGGCAGCGGCACACCCGGCGCCCAGCCCATCGCCGCCAGCAAGGCCGGCGATGACCTGATCGACGAGGACGAATTCGAGGCACTGCTGGACAAGCTGCACGGGGGCGCGGCGCCCGGTGCCGTCGCCGTGCAGCCCATTGCGGCCACGCCGCCGAAACCGAAGCCGGCACCCGCGACGCCCGCCCGGCCTGCGCCCGCGGCTGCCAAGCCGGCCGCTGCAAAGGCCGCCGAGCCCGAGCACACCGTGCGCGTGGATACCAAGCGCCTGGACGCCATCGTCAATCTGATCGGCGAACTGGTGCTGGCGCGCAATCGGCTCAAGACCCTGCGCACGCGCCTGAAAGACGAAGAACTGGACCGTGCGGTTTCCACCCTGGACATCGCCACCGCGCGCCTGCAATCGGCGGTGATGCGCACCCGCATGCAGCCGGTTGGCAAGGTTTTCTCGCGCTTTCCCAAGGTTGCGCGCGATGTCGCCCGCTCACTGCAGAAGGAAGTCGACCTGGAGCTGATCGGCGCCGATACCGAACTGGACCGCAACCTCGTCGAAGCGCTGGCCGATCCCTTGGTGCACCTGGTCCGCAATGCCATCGACCATGGCGTCGAATCGCCGGAGCTGCGCGAAGCCCAGGGCAAGCCGCGAATGGGCCGGGTACGGCTATCCGCCCAGCAGGAAGGTGACTACGTCAGCATCGAGGTGCAGGACGACGGCGCCGGCATTGACCCGGAACGTCTGCGCGCCAAGGCCCGCGACAAGGGCCTGCTTGACCCGGAAGCCGCCGCCCGCCTGACCAGTGAAGAGTGCCTGCACCTGGTCTTCCTGCCCGGTTTCTCTACCAAGCAGGAAGTCACCGATATATCCGGCCGTGGCGTCGGCATGGACGTGGTGCAGTCGCGCATCCGCGAACTCAGCGGCCAGATCCAGATCCAATCCGAGCTGGGCCGCGGCAGCCGCTTCCTGATCCGCGTGCCATTGACGCTGGCGATCCTGCCCACGCTGCTGGTACAGGCTGGCGAAGACGTCTACGCCCTGCCCCTGGCCCGCGTGATGGAAGTGCTGCACGCCCCGGCGACCTCGTTGGGCTGGTTCGACGGTCGCGCGGTGCTGGACCGCAAGTCCCACACTTTGGCCCTGCTCGACCTGCGTCAATGGCTGGGCATCACTCCAGCACCGTCGACCTTGCTGACCATCGTCGTGCTGCAGATGGGCGAAGCCCGCTTCGGCCTGGTGGTGGACCAGGTACGCGGCCGCGAGGAAGTGGTGATCAAACCACTACCGCGCGCCCTGCGCGGCCTCAACGGCTATGCCGGCGCCACCTTGATTGGTGATGGCCGCATGGCACTGATCCTGGATGTGGATGGGCTGCGAGGGGTGCAGGGCTGAGCAATGCAGACGCGAGCGGCCTGCAATCTCGCGATCCCGCTAGTCCCCTCTCCCGCCTGCGGGAGAGGGCAGCCCCGCGAAGACGGGGCGGGTGAGGGGCGCTTTCAGCTTTCAAAGCCAGAGCTGCCCTCACCCCAACCCCTCTCCCGCAGGCGGGAGAGGGGCTAACAAAAGCAACAGCGCCTGCAACAACAGCTGCACCGCTCACTGATTCAAGACCGTTACAACGAGGCCGATATACGCACCATGGACCGACTCAGCATCATTGGACTCTTCCTCGCCCTCGCCTCCCTGGTGGGTGGCAGCATCCTCAAAGGCGCCGGCCTGTCCTCGCTGTGGTCACCTGCTGCCTTCGTGATCGTCATTGTCGGCACCCTCGCCGCCATCCTGCTGCACACCTCGCCAGCGGTCTTCAAACATGCCTTCAAGATCGTGCGCTGGGTCATCCGGCCACCGGCCAGTGATCGTCGCGCGCTGGTCCAGCAGATCGTGGACTGGAGCAATATCGCCCGCCGCCAGGGCCTGCTCGGCCTGGAACCGCAGGTGGACCTGCAGGACGACCCGTTCATCCGCAAAGGCCTGCAACTGGTGGTTGACGGTGTCGAGCCAGACACCATCCGCCACATGCTGGAAATCGAGCTCGGCAGCCAGGAGCAACAGGACCTGGCCGCCACCAAGGTGTTCGAAGGCATGGGCATCTACGCGCCCACCTTGGGCATCATCGGTGCCGTGCTCGGCCTGATCGCGGTGATGAAGAACCTGGCCGACCCCAGCAAGTTGGGCCACGGCATTGCCGCCGCGTTCACCGCCACCATCTATGGCATCGCCTCGGCCAACCTGCTGTTCCTGCCAGTGTCGGCCAAGCTCAAGAGCGTGATTGCCAGCAGCTGCCGTGAGCGCGAGATGATCATCGAAGGCCTGATCGCCATTGCCCAGGGTGAGAACCCGCGCAATATCGAAAACAGCCTGGCTGGCTTCGTGAACTGAACCATGGCCCGTCGCAAGCATCACGAAGAGCACGCCAACCATGAAGCATGGGCAATCCCCTATGCCGACCTGATGACGCTGTTGCTCGCGTTCTTCGTGGTGATGTACGCGATCTCCTCCTTGAACGAAGGCAAGTACCGGGTGATGGCCGATGCCCTGACCACCGCCTTCGGTGGCGCACCACGCACCATCACCCAGGTCCAGGTAGGCAACATGCAGATCCAGGGCGGCGGCCACGACACCCCCTCGGTGATCCGCTCGCCCAGCATGACCGGTGGTGCCATGGCCGACCCAACCCAGCTTCCATCGATGGCATCGCATATGCGCATGCCGGTTTCGGCGCACAACCAGGAACAGCTGCAGCGCGCCGAGCGCCAGCTCAACCAGATTGCCGATCGACTCAGCAGATCGCTGGCGCCGCTGGTCAAGCAAGGTGTCATCACCGTGCGCCGCACCGAGCTGTGGATCGAAGTCGAGATCAACAGCGACATCCTGTTCAGCACCGGCTCGGCGGCATTGGACGCAGGCGCACGCAACACCCTGGGTACGCTGGCCGACGTGCTGCTGGATGCACCCAATGGCGTGCGGGTGGAAGGCCATACCGACAATCTGCCTATCGCCACCGCGCAGTTCCCATCCAACTGGGAGTTGTCGGCTGCGCGTGCGGCCAGCGTGGTTCATCTGTTCGCCGACCACGGCGTGCAACCACAACGGCTGGCGATGGTCGGTTACGGCCAGTTCCGCCCTCGCGAAAGCAATGATGCGCCCGAAGGGCGCAACCGCAACCGGCGGGTGATGGTGATCATCCTCGCCGATTCGGCAGCGGCAGCCGATCTGCCGCCTGCCGGCAACACCACAGCCAGTACCGGCGGCGATGGCGACAGTGGCGGCGCACCCGCCGCGGCCGCTGTGCGCAGCGCGGTACCGGCGGTCATCGAAGGAGTCCAATGATGCGCATCTGGGCCATTGCCAACCAAAAAGGCGGCGTCGGCAAAACCACCACCACTTTGTCGCTGGGGCGCGGCCTTGCCGCCCGCGGACACAAGGTGCTGCTGATCGACCTGGACCCCCATTCCTCCCTGACCCGCGCCTTCGGCGTACCGGTCGAACCGGTACCGCAGGGCGTGCAGGAGCTGTTTGCCGCCCCGCCGCATGAAATCGCTGCGCTGGCCCGCCACAGCGATATTCCCGGGCTGGACTACCTGTGCGCGCAGGCCTCGCTGGCCACGTTGGAACGTCGCAGCGCCAACCAACCCGGCCTCGGCCTCGCCCTGCAGCAGGCGCTGACCCGCCACGGCGATCAACACGACTACATCCTGCTCGACTGTGCGCCGACACTGGGTCTGCTGATGATCAATGCGCTGGCCGCGGCCGACCGCCTGATCATCCCGACCCAGGCCGAACCCCTGGCCCTGCATGGACTGGATGGCATGGTCCGTACCGGCGAGATGGTCGAGCGTTCACGCAAGCGCACGCTGCCGATATCGGTGCTGCCGACGCTGTTCGACCGCCGCACCCGTGCCGGCAACGAGACCTTGAAACTGATGCAGGATCGCCACGGCGAATGCGTATGGGAAGACGCGATCCCGATCGACACCCGCATCTGCAACCCCGCTGCGCTGACCGTCCCCCTGCTCGGCGACGATTACCCGGGCCGCGGCATGGCCGCTTACCGTCGGGCGCTGGAATGGCTGCTGCTCAGCGAGGCCGCGCAGCTGGAGCGCGCCGCATGAGCAACGACGTATTGGACGACTATCTCGGCGAACTGCTGCTGGAGGCGGTACCCGCGGCTGCGGTCGCCGCGCCTGCAACGCCAGCCAAACCGGCTGTCGTCGAGGTGCCGGGTGACAGCCCCGAACTGGAAGCGGTGTTCGAAGCCGCGCTGGCCGAAGCGCAGGCCAAGCCCGCCGCTACACCTGCCCCCGTCACGGCAACCATGCCGTCCGGCGACACTGCCGCCTTGCAGGCTGCCTTCGACGACGCGCTGGCGGCCACTACCGCCGCCAATGCAGGTCGCCCCCCCACCTGGGACGACCTACCCGACGAAGTGATCTACGAGACCGGTCCCGCAGAAAGCCGCAAGTTGGCGCATAGCGACAGCGCCAGCCTGCAGGCCGCGTTTGAAACCGCGGCGGGCTTGCCGGCGAGCTCGGCGCCCCCACCGCGCAGCACCCCCAACGTCCGCGCCCTGGACGCGCCCTCGGCGGACGCACGCCCCAGCACCTGGCAGGAACTGCAGGCGCAGGCACAGCGCCCGGCGAGCAGCCCGCAGCAGCGGCGCGCCGCCGAGCGCAGCTCGCGCTGGCTGCGCTTGCGTTGCGGCCAGCAGACCTATGCGCTGGAACTGCTGAAAGTCCAGGAAGTGGTGTTGCCAGTGCCTCTGCTGGCACTGCGCGGCACCGGCCCCTCGATGCTCGGCATCATGAATCTGCGCGGCCAGGTGGTACCGGTAATGGACCTGTGCCGCCACCTGGACGTGCAGAGCGCGCCGGAGGACTCGCAGACCCGCATCGTCGTACTGGAGGAGAACGGCGAGACCCTGGGCCTGCGCGTGTCGGCGGTTGAAGACGTCGCCAACCTCAACGACTCGCAGATCGAGCCACCGGACACCGCCCGGATCTGCCAGATATCCAACGAGTTGTTCCGTGGCATCGCCCGCGTCGGCCAGCAACCGATGATCCTGCTGGATGCCGGCCGACTGCTGCGCTGATTGCCGCTTCGCCTCCTCCCTTTCATACAGGGAACGGAAGGCAGCAAAGGTAGTGCCGAGCCATGCTCGGCAGAGGCTTTACCAGTAAGGCCCCAGCCGAGCATGGCTCGGCTCTACACCGTCAAAAACTACCCCTCCCCAGCCCTCCCCTTCGCTGCGCGAAAGAGAGGGGGCTCAAAACCTGCTGCGCTGATGGCCTCCCTTTCGCACAGAGTGCGGAAGGCGGCGAAGGTAGTGCCGAGCCATGCTCGGCAGAGGCTTTACCGGCAAGGCCCCAGCCGAGCATGGCTCGGCTCTACACCGTCAAAAGCTACCCCTCCCCAGCCCTCCCCTTCGCTGCGCGAAAGAGAGGGGGCTCAAAGCCTGCTGCGCTGATGGCCTCCCTTTCGCACAGAGTGCGGAAGGCGGCAAAGGTAGTGCCGAGCCATGCTCGGCAGAGGCTTTACCAGTAATGGCCCAGCCGAGCATGGCTCGGCTCTACAGAGTCAAAACCTACCCCTCCCCAGCTCTTCCCTTCGCTACGCGAAAGGGAGCTGGCCCAAAACCTGCTGCGCTGATGGCCTCCGTTTCGCACAGAGAACGGAAGGCGGCAAAGGTAGTGCCGAGCCATGCTCGGCAGAGGCTTTACCAGTAATGCCCCAGCCGAGCATGGCTCGGCTCTACACAGTCAAAAACTACCCCTCCCCAGCTCTCCCCTTCGCTACGCGAAAGGGAGGGGGCTCAGAACCTGCTGCGCTGATTGGCTCCCTTACGCACAGAGAGCGGAAGGCGGCAAAGGTAGTGCCGAGCCATGCTCGGCATAGGCTTTACCAGTAAGGCCCCAGCCGAGCATGGCTCGGCTCTACCCCGCCAACAGCTCCCCCTCCCCAGCCCTCCCCTTCGCTGCGCGAAAGGGAGGAGGCCTGAAAACGTGCGCCCGTTAACACTATCTGCTGCAACGCATCGCAACCCTAAAGATCACTGGCACTTCGCCGCTATCTCTCCCAGTAACGTTTGTTCGGAGCAACGATGAGCACTGTGGCCCTGGCGCAGGATCTCGGCATCGAGTCCACCAGCGAGTTGAAACAACAACTGGCAACCCACCTGCCACAAGCAGGTGAGCTGCGGGTGGATGCCGGCCAGGTAAGTCGCATCCACACCGCTGCAATGCAGGTGCTGTGCGCCTTCGTGCTGGCCCGCCAGCAAGCCGGCCAGGGCACTGTCTTTGACAACGCTACCGACACCTTCCGCGACGCCGCGCGCCTGCTCGGTGTCCTCCGGACCCTCGGTCTGGAAGCAACCCCTGACACAACGAAATCTGTGGAGAACGCTGCATGAGCGCACGAATCTTGGTGGTGGACGACTCGGCGTCGATGCGCCAGATGGTCTCTTTCGCCCTCACCTCGGCCGGCTTTTCGGTTGAAGAAGCCGAGGACGGCGCGGTCGCCCTCGGCCGGGCCAAGGGCCAGCGTTTCAACGCCGTGGTCACCGACGTCAACATGCCGAACATGGACGGCATCTCGCTGATCCGCGAGCTGCGCCAGCTGCCGGACTACAAGTTCACGCCGATGCTGATGCTGACCACCGAGTCGGCCGCCGACAAGAAATCCGAAGGCAAGGCCGCCGGTGCCACCGGCTGGCTGGTCAAGCCGTTCAATCCCGAACAGCTGATTGCCACCGTACAGAAAGTCCTGGGCTGATCAGCCCACCTGCCCCACCGATCGGATACCGCGCCAATGAGCATGGACCTGCAACGTTTCCACGCCACCTTCTTCGAAGAAAGCCGCGAAGGGCTGGATGCAATGGAGGCCGGCCTGCTGGCACTGGAAGACGGCCAGCACGACCCTGAAGTCATCAACTCGGTGTTCCGTGCAGCGCACTCCATCAAGGGGGGCGCCGGCACCTTCGGCTTTGACGCCATCGCCGGCCTCACCCACGTGCTGGAAACGCTGCTTGACGAGCTGCGCGCGGGCAAGCGCGCACTCGAAAGCAACGCGGTCGACGCGATGCTGGGCTCGGTGGACGTGCTGCGTGCGTTGCTGCGTGAGGTCGAACATGGCCAGCCCGCCGACCCGGCAGCGGTCAAGGCGATTACTGATCGCTTGCAGGCTGTCCTGTCTGGTGCCGCACCGGTTGCCGCGGCTGCAGTGAAGCAGGAAGAAACCCCGGATGCCTGGCAGATCGGCTTTGCCCCGGCACCTTCACTGTTCATGAGCGGCAACGATCCGCTGCGCATCATCCGCGAACTGGAAACCCTGGGTTCCCTGCACGTGGAGCCGCGCATGGCACGGCTGCCCAGCTTCGACCAGCTCGATCCGCTGGAAGCCTACCTGGCCTGGGACCTGGGCCTGGTCGGCAAGGTACCGCGCAGCCGCATCGAAGACACTTTTGCGTGGGTGGTCGATGACTGTGAACTGGACATCCGCCCGGCCGCACCGCCCAGTCTTGCCGTGGAAGCGCCCGCCGCTGCCGTCGCCAGTACTGCCAGCGTCGCCGACGCCGCTGCTGGCAGCAAGCCTGCGGCCAGCGCCCAGCAACACGAAGCCGAAAGCTCGATCCGCGTCAGCGTCGACAAGGTCGATGCGCTGATCAATCTGGTCGGTGAACTGGTCATCACCCAGGCCATGCTCAAGCAGGTATCCGGTGGTCTGGACCCGGTCCACGCCGAACAATTGTTCGCCGGCCTGGACTTGCTCGAACGCAATACCCGCGACCTGCAGGAAGCCGTCATCGGCGTGCGCATGCTGCCGGTGGACGCGGTGTTCCGCCGCTTCCCGCGCCTGGTCCGCGACCTCTCCGGCCGCCTGGGCAAGCAGGTCCGCCTGCGCACCATCGGCGAAGGTACCGAGCTGGACAAGGGTCTTATCGAGAAGATCGCCGATCCCCTGGTGCACCTGGTCCGCAACTCCATCGACCACGGCCTGGAACTGCCGGACGTGCGTCGCGAATCCGGCAAGGACGAAACCGGCACGATCACCCTGGCTGCGTCGCACCAGGGCGGGCATATCGTCATCGAAGTCAGCGACGATGGCCGCGGCCTGAACCGCGACAAGATCCTCGCCAAGGCGCTGGAACGCGGCTTGAACGTGCCGGACAACCCCACCGATGCACAGGTCTGGGATCTGATCTTCCAACCGGGCTTCTCCACCGCCGATGCCGTTACCGACCTGTCCGGTCGTGGCGTTGGCATGGACGTGGTCCGCCGCAACATCCAGGCACTGGGTGGCGAGGTGCAACTGGAAAGCCGCACCGGCGCCGGCACCCGCGTGTTGATCCGACTGCCGCTGACGCTGGCCATCCTCGACGGCATGACTGTCTCGGTGGCGGGCGAAACCCTGATTCTGCCCTTGGCCTACGTGCTGGAAGCCCTGCAGCCGCAACCCGATGACATCCGCACCATGGCAGGCGAAGGTCGCGTGTTGCGCGTACGCGGCGAATACCTGCCCATCCTGTCGCTGGGCGAGTACTACGGCTATCCCGACAATCCACAGGCCGAGCCGCTGGTGGTGGTGGTCGAGGGCGATGGCCAGAAGATCGCGCTGGAAGTGGATGAGCTGATCGGCCAGCAACAGGTCGTGGTCAAGAACATCGAGAACAACTACCGGCGCATCAGCGGTGTATCCGGCGCCACCATCCTCGGCGATGGCCGGGTTGCGTTGATCGTTGATATCGGCGGCCTGGTGCGCTCGCTGCGCACGCAGCAGGCGGCCTGATCACCTCTTGATTGCCACCTCCGGCCGCGCGCCCATCATCTGGGCGTGCGGCTTTCGGCTGTATGCGTGCCACCGCGGAGCGACTCAGCGGCACCTTGCTGGCGCTGGAACCGTGTCCGCATAACGCCTTCAAGAAGCCCCGAAAACTGCCGATACCGCATCGCAATGCAATCAGGTTTGTCAAGCAACCTGGGCCTCCGTCGCGGCCTGCACCACTCAAGACATTCCCCAGGGGCGCCGGACCTGTGGATCGCCCCATGCCCGCCTACGGAGATGTCTGCAATGAAGTGGTTCCAGAACCTGTCGATCACCCGAAAACTGGTGCTTGCATTCTGCAGCACCGGCCTGCTCACCCTGCTGCTCGCGCTGTTTGCCGTGTGGCGCATGAACGTGGCCGACAGCCAGATCGAACAGGTCAACAACAATTGGATGCCGGCCGTGCAACAACTGGGCGAAATGCGCGCCCAGCTTGGTGAGTTCCGCACGTTCGAACAGGCCCAGCTCAACTACCAGGGCGACACCGCCCAGCTGGCCGACTACGACAAGCGCATGGCCGACACGCGCAAGCTGATCGAAGCGGCGGAGAAGGCTTACGACGACATCGAAGCCGACTACAGCGCCGATGAGCTGGCCCTGTACAACAAGATGAAGGAACTGCGTGCCGGCTACTTCGACGCTCACGAGCGCATCGCCGCCGCCATCGCCGCCGATGACTTCGCTACTGCCGCCAGCATCTCCAGCGGTGATTCGCGCAAGCTGCGCCGTGCGCTGTTCGACCAGCTCAAGCAGCTCTCGCAATACAACCAGGACCAGCTCACCAAGCAGACCGTGCAATCACAGCAGGCACATGACCGCTCGGTTGCCGCCATCCTGATCGGCCTTGCCGTCGCCCTGCTGTTGGCTGCCGCCTTGGGCTGGGCCATCATCCGCGCCATCATGGTGCCGCTGGCCGACGCGGTCCGTGTGGCCGACGACGTCGCCGCCGGCAAGCTCGACCGCCGTATCGACACCGCGCGACGCGACGAGGTTGGCAAGCTGCTGCAGTCCATGCAGCGCATGCAGACCCAGCTGCAAGCGGTGATTGGCGCCCAGCGCGAGATGGCCAGGCAGCACGATGCCGGCATGATCAGCCATCGCATGGACGAAACCAGCTTCCCCGGCGATTACGGGGTGATGGTCAAGGAAAGCAACGCGCTGGTGAACTCGCACATCCAGCTGATCCTGTCCGCGCTGGAGATCATCAAGCGCTACGCCAATGGCGACCTGTCCGTCGACATCGAACGTCTGCCCGGTGAGAAGGCGGTGATGACGGATGCCGTCGATGCGGTCAAGACCAGCCTGTCGGCGATCAACAGTGAGATCAAACACCTTGCGGGAGCAGCCGCCCAGGGCGACTTCTCGGTCCGCGGCGACGCGGCGGCCTACCAACACGACTTCCGCGACATGGTCAGCAGCCTGAACCAGTTGATGGAAACCACCGACGGCAACCTGTCCGAGCTGTCCAAGCTGTTGCAGGCCATCGCCCGTGGCGACCTGACCGTGCGCATGCAAGGCGATTTCCACGGCGTATTCGCCGACATGCGCGACGACGCCAATGCCACCGTTGGTCAGCTGACCGATATCGTTGGCCGCATCCAGCACGCCGCCTCCAGTATCAACCTGGCCGCCACCGAGATCGCCACCGGCAACAGTGACCTGTCGCGCCGGACCGAGCAGCAGGCTGCCAACCTGGAGGAAACTGCCGCCTCGATGGAGGAACTGACCTCCACCGTGCGCCAGAACGCCGAACATGCGCGCCAGGCCAACCAGCTCGCCATCGGCGCACATGGCGTGGCCAGCCAGGGCGGCACCGTGGTTGGCCAGGTGGTCACCACGATGAGCGCCATCGAGGCCTCGTCGAAGAAGATCGCCGACATCATCAGCGTCATCGATGGCATCGCCTTCCAGACCAATATCCTGGCAC
The DNA here is from genome assembly GCF_056856655.1 of Stenotrophomonas sp. STEN033. Taxonomy (NCBI): domain Bacteria; kingdom Pseudomonadati; phylum Pseudomonadota; class Gammaproteobacteria; order Lysobacterales; family Lysobacteraceae; genus Stenotrophomonas; species Stenotrophomonas sp. STEN033. The sequence goes on along the minus strand of NZ_JBXFWM010000033.1, from coordinate 20,715 downwards.
TCAATGCCGCGGTGGAAGCCGCACGTGCCGGTGAACAGGGCCGTGGCTTCGCCGTGGTTGCCTCGGAAGTGCGCACCCTCGCCCAGCGTTCGGCGGCGGCGGCCAAGGAGATCAAGGGCCTGATCGACGACTCGGTCGGCAAGGTCGGCGAAGGCTCGGTGTTGGTGCAGCAGGCAGGCACCACCATGGACGAGATCGTTACCTCGGTGCAGCGCGTGACCGACATCATGGCCGAGATCTCGGCAGCCTCGCAGGAACAGAGCGCTGGCATCGACCAGGTCAACCAGACCGTCATGCAGATGGACGAGACCACCCAGCAGAACGCCGCGCTGGTGGAAGAAGCCACCGCTGCCGCACGCTCGATGGAAGACCAGGCCACCCAGCTGACCGAGGCCGTGGCGGTGTTCCGTACCGACGCCTTGCAGGCCATGACCGCACAGCCGCTGCAGGCCAAGCCGGCAATCGCCGCTGCCGTGGCGCCAGCCCGCCGCCTGCGCGCGGTTGCCCCGGCGCAGCGCGGCAACGCTGCCGTGCGTATCGACAACGAAGGCGATTGGCAGGAGTTCTGATCGCCCGCTGGTCCCGTGACAGACGGCGTCCCCGGCAACGGCGACGCCGTCCACGTTTTCATCACAGGACACTCCAGCAACGCCCGCAAATGCCGATGTACTGACAAACCCCTTACCTTCCAGGCCAGCAGCACCCCATGTCCTTGCCCACGAACTTCCTAACCCGCAGTATTGCAATGCGCTTGATGCTGGGAACGGCATTGGTCGCTACGTTCGCATTCGGCCTCACCGCCTTGTTCATCTACCTGCGCAGCAGTGATGCACTGCTGTCGGCATCCCGGGTCAGCCTTGAGAACATGGCCGAACTTGAGGCCCAACGCATCTCCGCCGAACTGGGCCGCGGCTTCGAGGCCAATGACACCTTGTCACGCAGCTTCCTGGCCTTGCGCCAGCAGGGCGGCTTCAGTCGTCTGAGCGCCGCGCAGGTATTGCATTCCCAGGCACTGAACAATCCGCAATGGGTGGGCGTCGGCACCTTGTGGGAGCCGCAGGCATTCGATGGCGACGACGCCAACCACATCGATAGCGACGGGCACGATGCCAGCGGTCGTTTCATGAGCTATTGGGCCTGGCAGGACGGCGCGCCAGTGCAGGAGCCGTTGCGTGGCTACGACGTGCCTGGCGACGGCGACTGGTATCTGCAGCCCGCCGCCAACAAGAAGCCCTCGGTGCTGGAACCCTATAGCTACGAGATCGGCGGCAAGAAGATCCTGATGACCACGCTGGCAACACCCATCGTGCAGGATGGCCAGTTCCTGGGTGTGGTGACAGTGGACTTCGCCCTGCAGTCGTTGCAGGACCGCCTGTCCAAGATGCGCCCGATGCAGCAAGGCTATGTGCGCCTGCTGTCGCCGACCGGCACCATCATCGCCGACCGCGACCCGGCCAAGGTCGGCAGCAAGGCCGACGATGCCGACACCCGCGCGATGCTGGCCAACACCGCCAGTGGCAGGATCACCTTCGAGCAGCATCACGACGCGGCCCTTGACCAGGACATGGTGGAAACCTATGTCCCGTTGAAGATAGGCAACGCCGAGCAGACCTTCGCCTTTGGCGTGGTGGTGCCCCGCGCCCTGCTGATGCAGCAGGCACGTGCCCTGCTGTGGACGATCATCGTGGTCGGCATCGTGGCCGCCCTGCTGCTGTGTGGCGCGCTGTTCCTGCTGTTGCGCAGATTTGTGTTCACGCCACTGAACCAGGCCGTCGCGCTGTCCGACAACATCGCAGCCGGCAAGCTCGACAACGCCGTCAGCGTGCAACGAGACGACGAACTGGGCACCCTGCTCACCTCCATGCAACGCATGCAGGCACAGTTGCAGGCGGTGATCGGCGCGCAACGCAAGATGGCCATGCAGCACGATGCCGGCACGATCAGCCATCGCATGGATGAGGCGGCCTTCCCCGGCGACTACGGAGTCATGGTCAAGGAAAGCAACGCGCTGGTGAATTCGCACATCCAGATGCTGTTGTCGGCATTGGACGTCATCAAGCGCTATTCCAATGGCGACCTGTCGATCGACATCGAACGCCTGCCTGGCGAGAAGGCCGTCATCACCGAGACCGTCGATGCGGTCAAGGCCAGCCTGTCGGCGATCAACAACGAGATCAAGCGCCTGGCGCACGCCGCCGCCCAGGGCGACTTCTCGGTCCGCGGCGACGCGGCGGCCTACCAACACGACTTCCGCGACATGGTCAGCAGCCTGAACCAGCTGATGGAAACCACCGACGGCAACCTGTCCGAGCTGTCCAAGCTGTTGCAGGCCATCGCCCGTGGCGACCTGACCGTGCGCATGCAAGGCGATTTCCACGGCGTATTCGCCGACATGCGCGACGACGCCAATGCCACCGTTGGTCAGCTGACCGATATCGTTGGCCGCATCCAGCACGCCGCCTCCAGTATCAACCTGGCCGCCACCGAGATCGCCACCGGCAACAGTGACCTGTCGCGCCGGACCGAGCAGCAGGCTGCCAACCTGGAGGAAACTGCCGCCTCGATGGAGGAACTGACCTCCACCGTGCGCCAGAACGCCGAACATGCGCGCCAGGCCAACCAGCTCGCCATCGGCGCACATGGCGTGGCCAGCCAGGGCGGCACCGTGGTTGGCCAGGTGGTCACCACGATGAGCGCCATCGAGGCCTCGTCGAAGAAGATCGCCGACATCATCAGCGTCATCGATGGCATCGCCTTCCAGACCAATATCCTGGCACTCAATGCCGCGGTGGAAGCCGCACGTGCCGGTGAACAGGGCCGTGGCTTCGCCGTGGTTGCCTCGGAAGTGCGCACCCTCGCCCAGCGTTCGGCGGCGGCGGCCAAGGAGATCAAGGGCCTGATCGACGACTCGGTCGGCAAGGTCGGCGAAGGCTCGGTGTTGGTGCAGCAGGCAGGCACCACCATGGACGAGATCGTTACCTCGGTGCAGCGCGTGACCGACATCATGGCCGAGATCTCGGCAGCCTCGCAGGAACAGAGCGCTGGCATCGACCAGGTCAACCAGACCGTCATGCAGATGGACGAGACCACCCAGCAGAACGCCGCGCTGGTGGAAGAAGCCACCGCTGCCGCACGCTCGATGGAAGACCAGGCCACCCAGCTGACCGAGGCCGTGGCGGTGTTCCGCATCGCCGCTGACGACGCCCGCAAATCCTCGGGAAAAACAGCAGCCAGTGCCGTTGTACCGCCGCCGCGGCAGCGACTGCGGCCAGTCGCCACCAGCGCACGTGGCGGACAGGCTGCGCTGAAAATGGATGACGGCGACTGGCAGGAGTTCTGATCTGCCAATCGCCCTAAAGGCCCCCGGCAAGCCATGCCGGGGGCTTTTTTGTGCGCGAACGTTCGCCGGCTGAGTAAACCGGGTAGTAATGCACCCTCAAACGCTGATCGTAAGAGAGTCGATGAAACAATGTGAAATAGTGGTGGCGCGCACACTCCATGCGTTGGGCCCATCACTCATTCCTCGTGATGAATTTGAACCGCTAAGTGAGGTGATGTTGGCGTTAACAACTGTGCTGAATTCTTCAGAATTTCCGTCAGAAAACCTTCTACAGCGAACGCAGAGAACGCCGTTATCGGCTATGACAACGCCCGCATAGGATTGCGGCGTGGACACTGCGCTATGTGATCCAGGGCAGCAAGCAGCCCCTGCACAGCGCCCCAATCTGCAGTCGATCCGGAGAGTCAGAGATGGAGTTCTTTCGCAACCTCAGCATCGCCAGAAAACTCGCAGTTGCTTTCACCCTGACCACACTGACTACCCTGGCAATGGGCGGCTTTGCGGTGCAGCGCCTGCACCAGGCCACGAACCAGCTTGGCGAGGTCAGCGCCCGCTACATGCCTGCCGTGCAGTATCTGGAGCGGATGCGCGCCGACCTGGCGGAAATCCGCATCGCCGAGTTGTCCCAGCTTGCCCATTTGCATGAACCGGGTTTCGTCGCCGAGTACAACCAGCGCATCATCGACCAGCGGCAGAAATTGGTCGAGCACCGCAAGCAGTACGAAGCCCTGCCTGCCGATGCGAAGCAGCAAGGCCTGTACGCCGAGTTGGGCAAGACCCTGGATGCCTACCTCGGTGCACACGCCCTGATGGAGAAGGCCATCAAAGAGGGCCAGTTCGAGCTGGCCCACAGCATCTCCAACGAGCAGTCACGCATCAGCCGCCGCGACCTGTTCGAGGCCGTGGAAAAGCTCAGTGCCCACGTTGCATCGGTACTGGACAACGAAGTCGCCTACGCCAATGCCGCGCAGACGCGCAGCAGCAACGCCATTGTCGTCTGCATGCTGCTGTTGGGGCTGCTCTCCGCAGGTCTCGGAGTGGTGATCGTGCGTGCCATCGTGCGACCGGTGAACGATGCATTGCGCGCCGCAGACGATGTCGCCAACGGCCGCCTGGACGGCACCATCGACAGCAGCCGCAAGGACGAAGTCGGCGCCTTGCTGGTCTCGATGCAGCGTGTGCAGCAGCAGCTCAAAGCAGTCATCGGCGCGCAGATCGAGATGGCACGCGAACACGACCAGGGCATGATCAGTTTCCGCATCGATGAATCCCGTTTCCCCGGCGAATACGGGCGCATGGTGCGCGAGGTCAACACGCTGGTCGCCCAGCATATCGGGGTCAAGATGCGCGTGGTCGAGGTGATGCGCCACTATGCACGCGGCGACCTGTCGGTGGACATGGACCGTCTGCCGGGCGAAAAGGCAGCCATCACCCAGGCCATGGACGGTACCAAGGCCAGCCTTTCAGCGATCAACAACGAGATCAAGCGTCTGGCCCACGCCGCCGCCGCCGGTGACTTCAGCCAGCGCGGCAACGCCGACCAGTTCGAGCACGACTTCCGCGACATGGTCGGTGGTGTCAATTCGCTGATGGAAACCACCGAAGACAATCTGGGCCATCTCTCGCAGTTGCTCCAGGCGGTTGCCCAGGGTGACCTGACCCATCGCATGGAAGGTGATTTCCACGGTGTCTTCGCGCGCATGCGTGACGACGGCAACGCTACGGTCGACCAGCTGAGCAGCATCGTCTCGCGCATCCAGGCAGCCAGCGGCAGCATCAGTCTGTCGGCCAGCGAGATCGCCACGGGCAACGATGACCTGTCGCGCCGCACCGAGCAGCAGGCCGCCAACCTGGAGGAAACCGCCGCATCGATGGAAGAGCTTACCTCCACCGTACGCCAGAACGCCGAGCACGCCCGTCAGGCAGATCAGCTGGCGCGCGGCGCGGCCGAGGTCGCTGCCCAGGGCGGCAACGTGGTGGGGCAAGTCGTCTCGACCATGAGTTCGATCGAACAATCGTCGCAGCGCATCGCCGACATCATCAGCGTGATCGATGGCATCGCCTTCCAGACCAATATCCTGGCACTGAACGCTGCCGTCGAAGCGGCCCGCGCCGGCGATCAGGGGCGTGGCTTTGCGGTGGTCGCATCGGAAGTACGTACGCTGGCGCAGCGCTCAGCGGCGGCGGCCAAGGAGATCAAGGGGCTGATCGACGACTCGGTCGGCAAAGTGGGTGAAGGGTCGGCATTGGTGCGCCGCGCGGGCAACACCATGGATGAGATCGTTGCCTCGGTGCAGCGCGTCACCACCATCATGGCCGATATCTCCGCCGCTTCGCAGGAACAGTCCACCGGCATCGAGCAGGTCAACCAGACCGTCATGCAAATGGACGAGACCACCCAGCAGAACGCGGCGCTGGTGGAGGAAGCCACCGCCGCCGCGCGTTCGATGGAGGACCAGGCCCGCCAGCTCACCGACGCGGTGGCGCAGTTCCGTCTTGCCGGCTCGGTGAGTGCGTCGCTGGCCAAGGTTGCCGCCAGCCCAGGCGCAGCACCGCCACGCGGCCGTCCAGCGTTGCGTGCGATCCCCAAGCCCAGCAGTCGCGCACCGGTTGCCAGCACGGATGACTGGCAGGAATTCTGACGCGGCCTGGTCAGGGGGGCAGGAACGCTGCGTCCTGCCTCCCTCCTCGCTCCCCGGCAAGGCCCCCGCACCCCTCTTTCTCCTTTCCAGCCCCCTCCCGCGTGCGGAAGATGGCCTGACGCTTCAGCGCCCCTGATCGCGAGCCTCCCTGAGTGAGGGACAGAGCTGACGCTCCGGCTGCCTGCTTGAACTCAACCAGGCCAGGCCGAATCCATCAACTGCCTAGCATTCCCGGAAGCAGCTCGCGCCGCTGGCAGCCATTTGCGCTCCGCGTCCGGCGGGCAAGCTCGTAACAGCCCAGCTAAAGATGCTAAAAAGGCGGCCGTTATCACAGTTTATGGCGTACTCATCCGCGCCGCGCTGATCTTCGACCCAATCGCAACCGTGTCCATGCCCGACAAAGAATCGCTCGCACCGACGCCGTCACCGCACGCCGGCAACCTGTACGCCGACGACCGTTACATGGTGCGCAATCCGCACCAGGTGCGCCATCTGCTGCAAGGCATGATTGATCAGCGTTCAATGATCAACGTGCACCCGGATGGGCGCGATCAGGCGTTCCCCTCGGCGGTACTGGAAGTCGACATGCATGGCCTGGTGCTGGACGCCAGCCCGGTACCGTCGATCAACCGCACTGTCGAAACTGCCGGCGGCCTGCTCTGCTTCGGCCAGGTCGACAAGGTCATGGTGCGTTTCCAACTGCATGGCCACCGCCGCATCGAGCGTGACGGGCATGTCGCGTTCGAGGTGCCGTTGCCGGAGGAGGTCTACCACCTGCAGCGGCGCGAGTTTTACCGACTGGAAACGCCGGTCGGCGATTCCCCGTACTGCGTACTGCCAGACCCGGAAGGCGATGAGCCCAGCCGTTGGCGTGTGCTGGACATCAGCGCCGGCGGTATCGCCCTGCTGCTGCCACCCGAACAGAACCTGCTGAAGCTGCAGAGCCGCTACCCCGGCTGCATCCTGGAGATCCCGGAAAGTACGCCGATCTCCGTCCCCTTGGTGGTCTGCAACCTGCGCCAGCAGAAGCAACCCAACGGCACCGAAATGACCCGCATTGGCCTGCGCTTCGACGATCTGCCGCGCGGCGCGGACAACAGCATCCAGCGCTACATCTTCCGCATCGACCGCCTGCGCAAGGCGCGCAGCAACGGCGATTGAATGAAGCTGCGGCGGCGTTCGCCGGTTTCAGGGCCTGTCCTCAAACCGCCCTCCCAGCCGACTATCCGCCAAACTATTGGCAGCCAATAACATGATGGCGCGCACAATTCAGCCTGAACACGCCGGCGCACCACGCCTTTACCGCTTGGCCTCCTAAAGTCCCCCGTCGCTACGCCGATACCTGTGCAACAGCCGCAATGCATCGGCAGCCCGCCAGGACCAGGATCCGCCATGAATGACTCCCGCAGCACGTCCGCCGACACCACCGGCGGCGAGTACCTCAGCTTCACCCTCGGCAATGAACATTACGGCGTGGATATCCTCAAGGTTCAGGAAATCCGCGGCTATGACGCCGTCACCCGGGTGCCAGACGCACCGGACTACATCAAGGGTGTGATCAACCTGCGTGGCACCATCGTGCCGGTCATCGACCTGCGCCTGAAGCTGCGCCTGGATGAAGCCCGCTATGACGCCTTTACGGTGATGATCGTGCTCAACGTCGAAGACCGCGTGGTCGGCATCGTCGTGGACAGCGTCTCGGACGTGATCCCACTCAACGCCGAGCAGATCCGGCCGACCCCGGAATTCGGCGCCGCCGTCGATACCCGCTTCATTTCGGGCATCGGCACCCAGGACGACCGCATGCTGATCCTGCTGGATATCGAGACTCTGCTGGACACCGCCGACCTTGGCCAGCCGAGTGTTGCCGAAGAAGCAGCCTGAGCAGGCGTTTCGCAAAGTCGATCACAGTTTCATGCATGCGACTCAAGCGCGGCACCTGCAGGCCGATAGCCATTGCATGCCTGTCCTCCCCGACTGGCCTTACTTTCCCTTCCCGGAGTTTCCGATGTACAAGCATGTACTTCCGCTGTTTGCTGCCACCGTACTGGCAACCGTCGCGTTCGATGCCGTCGCCGATGCCGAAATGATCCCGCCGGAAAGCGCAGCGCGTTTCGCCGGCAAGGACGGCATGGTCTGCGGCAAGGTTGAGAAAGCCCGTTACGCCGAAGGCTCCGAGGGCCAGCCGACCTTCCTGCACATGGGCGGCATGTTCCCGCGCCATACCTTCTCGGCCCGCATCGCGGGCAGCAACCGCAGCAAGTTCGGTTTCCCGCTGGAAACCCTGGAAGGCAAGACGGTCTGCGTGATCGGCAAGATCCAGCGCGACGCATCGCGCGCCGAGATCGAAGTGGCATCGCCGGCCAACCTGAAGCTGGCAAACATCAAGTAATCCGCCTTTCGTCACGCCGGCCCCGCCGGCGTGCCACCCCGCGCCTGTGACATGGCGGGGCCTGTTCCCGGAGACCGCGCAAGATGCAGTGGATCAACTCGCTGAAACTCAAGCCGAAGCTGATGCTTACTTTCGGCGTCGTGCTGTTCGTCATGTTGTTGCAGGGCATCGTCGCCTACCGCGGCCTGCACTCGCTGAACAACGTCACCACCGACCTCGCTGAAAACCGCATGCCCAGCCTCCGCACCACCGGTGAGCTGAGCGGCATGGTCAGTGAGTATCGCAATGTCTCCTACCAGAGCCTGGTACGAGCCAGTGATGACGTAAAGGCCGACGCGAAGGCACGTTCAACCGAACTGCGCCTGCAGATCGATACCACCATCGCCGCCTATCCGAAGTTGATCGACAACCCGGAGCAGAAGAAGCTGTTTGATGCCTTCGTCGCCGATTGGGGCAAGACCACCGCCTCCTATGATGCGGTCAACGAAATGCTGGAACTGGATCTGCCGGACGACGCGATCGATACCTTCGTCGGCGAGACCCGCAACCTGCATCGCAAGGCCTATGCGGCCCTGCAGGCACTTGCCGCCAACGACAACACCCGTGCCCAGGCCGCTGCCAAGCAGGCCGCGGAGACCTACCGCACCTCGGCCCTGTTGATTGTCATCGCAGTCCTGGTCGGTGGTGCTGCCGGTCTAGCGCTGATCTGGCTGTTCGCCCGTTCGCTGGTCACCGCGATGCGTGGTGCGGTGGACGTTGCCAACGAAGTGGCCAGCGGCAAACTTGACGGATCGATCGATGTATCCCGCGCCGATGAAGTGGGCGACCTGCTGCGCGCAATGCAGCGCATGCAGCGCGACCTGCGCGAGCGCATTGACCGTGACCAGATCATCGCCAGCGAAAACCTGCGCATCCGTACCGCACTGGATTACTCCTCGACCGGCGTATACCTGACCAACAACGACCTGGAGATCGTCTACGCCAACCGCGCCCTGCTGGACAAGCTCAGCGAACATGGCGAAGAGATCACCCAGTCGCTGAGTCACTACGACACCAGCAAGCCGTTGATCGGCCAGCCGGTTACCGCGCTGGAGTACCGCGGCGAAGTGGACGCAAAGGTACTGGAAGCACTGGACCGCACCGGCGTGTTCAAGCGCGAAATGCGCTTCGGCGAAGCCGAATTCGCGCAGACCATTTCGGTGATCCGCGACGACAACAATGTTGCAGTTGGCCATGTGGTTGAATGGCGCGATCGCAGCACCGAGGCCCAGGTCGAGAAGGAAGTGGCGCGCATCATCGAGGCCGCTGCCGCAGGCGACCTCAGTGGCCGCATCGGCACGGCAGACAAGGATGGTTTCTTCCTGCAGCTGGCTGAGCAGATCAACAGCCTGCTGGATGCCAATGCCAGCAGCCTGGAACAGATCTCGGCCCTGCTGTCGGCGCTGTCCCGCGGTGACCTGACCGTGCGCATGCATGGCGAGTACCAGGGCGTGTTCGCCACCATGCGTGACGATGCCAACGCCACCGCAGAGCAGCTGACCGGTATCGTTGGCCGCATCAAGCAGTCCTCGGTCTCGATCAATTCGGCCGCCACCGAGATCGCCGCTGGCAACAACGATCTGTCGCGCCGCACCGAGCAGCAGGCTGCCAACCTGGAGGAAACCGCCGCCTCGATGGAGGAACTGACCTCCACCGTGCGCCAGAACGCCGAGTCGGCACGCCAGGCCAACCAGCTCGCCATCGGCGCCGCATCGGTGGCCTCGCAGGGCGGCGACGTGGTCAGCCAGGTGGTGACCACCATGACCCAGATCGAACAGTCCTCGCGCAAGATTGCCGAGATCATCTCGGTGATCGACGGCATCGCCTTCCAGACCAATATCCTGGCCTTGAATGCGGCAGTGGAAGCCGCCCGTGCCGGCGAACAGGGCCGCGGTTTCGCCGTGGTCGCCTCGGAAGTGCGTACGCTTGCACAGCGTTCGGCGGGCGCCGCCAAGGAGATCAAGGGGCTGATCGACGACTCGGTCGGCAAGGTCGCCGACGGCTCGGCCCTGGTCCGCAAGGCCGGCACCACCATGGGCGAGATCGTCGCCTCGGTGCAGCGCGTGACCGACATCATGGCCGAGATCTCCGCCGCATCGCAGGAACAGTCCGCGGGAATCGAACAGGTCAACCAGACCATCGTGCAGATGGACGAAACCACCCAGCAGAACGCAGCGTTGGTCGAAGAAGCGACCGCGTCCGCCCGCTCGATGGAAGAGCAGGCCGCGCACCTGGCGAACGTGGTCTCCGTGTTCCAGCTGGAAGAAGGCGCTGCAGTCACCGACGCCCCGGCTTACGTACGGGAACCGGCCCCCCGCCCTGCCGTCCAGGCAGCAGCGCCGGCACCGCGCCGTCGCGCCGCAGCCGCACGCACCGCAGTAGCTGAACTGGCCGACTCGGATTGGCAGGAGTTCTAAGAAACACCATCGTTGGTTGTGGCGGCAACGCTGCAAACCAGAACGGTTGAGTCACCCGAAATCCGATGCCAATCGCTGGCATCGGATTTCTCTTTTTGTGGGAGCGGCGTAAGCCGCGAAGCTGACACACCGCCGGTCGAGCTGCCGCCAGCGACTGCCAGCACCATCAGCCTCGCCGCTTGCGCGGTTCCTGCAAGCGAACGAAACAGCAAATCGGCCAGCCTTCTTCGCATACGTGAACGGATTGGCAGCTTCCGCTGAGCGTCCCCTCCAAGGCGCTCAACTCGGGCCCCAACTGGCCGATATACCGGTATCCCTTCACGCAGCGCTGATACCGCAAGGTAACCAGCGGATTCGATGACTATCTCCTCGCTCTGGAACAACTACATTTCCAATATCTCGGTCAGGCGCAAGCTGAACCTGCTGACGGCACTGATTGTGATCGGCGTCATCGCACTGTCGGTCATTGCGGCACGCATGCAGTACCTCGACCTGTATGAGACCCGCAAGGCTGCCCTGCGCGCCCAGGTGGAGATGAGCTACGGCGTACTGGACCACTACGCCAAGGAGGCTGAAACCGGCGCGATGCCGCTGGATGAGGCCCAGAAGTACGCCATTGCCGCGCTGCAGAAGATGCGCTCGGATGGTGACGTCAACTATTTCAACATCTACAACACCGAGTACGTGCTGCTGATGCACCCGTTCCGCGCCGACCTTGTCGGCAAGGACATGAAGGACTTCCGTGGCGAGGACGGTGTCCGCCTGTACTACGAGCAGGTGGAAGCCGCACGCAAGGGTGGTGGCTACGTCGCCTATAGCTGGGCCAAGCCGGGCAAGGACGGCGTAGTCGGCAAGCTGGCCTATGCCGGGATGTACAAACCCTGGAACTGGGTGGTTTCCAGCGGCGTTTACATGGACGACCTGCAGGGCCAGGCCCTCAAGTTCACGGCTATCATGACCGTGTCGGGTGGCGTGCTGGTCGTGCTGGTGCTGGCATTGAGCTGGATCATCGGCAACCGCATCGTGCTGCCGCTACGCAACGCGACTGCTGTGGCCACGGCCATTGCCAACGGCCGGATGGACAACCGGATCACCGCGCCCAGCAAGGACGAGACGGGTCAGCTGCTCAGCAGCATGGCGCATATGCAGGAGCAGCTGCGGGCCGTGATCGGCGCGCAGGCCGAGATGGCGCGCCAGCATGATGCCGGCATGATCCGTTACCGCATCGATGCCAGTAAGTTCCCCGGTGACTACGGGGTGATGGTTGAGGAAACCAACGTATTGGTCGCCAATCACATCGACGTGAAGATGCAGGTCATCGCGCTGGCGCAGCGCTACGCTGTGGGCGACCTCAGCCAGGACATGCCGTTGCTGCCGGGCGACAAGCGCGTCATCACCGACACCATGGCCGCGATCAAGAACAACCTGGCTGCCATCAATAACGAGATCAAGCGCCTCGGCAGTGCCGCCGCTGCCGGTGACTTCAGCCTGCGCGGTGATGAAGGGCGTTTCGAACACGACTTCCTGGCGATGGTGCGGGCGCTGAACAGCATGATGCAGGTCAGTGACGACAACCTGGGCGAGGTTTCGCGGCTGCTACGCGCACTTGCCGATGGCGATCTCACCGTCAAGCTCAGCGGCGATGCCCAGGGCGTGTTCGCCCGCATGCGGGACGACGCCAATAGCACCGTCAACCAGCTGGCCGGCATCGTCTCAGGCATCCAGCAGTCGGCCGACAGCATCAACCTTGCCGCCGGCGAGATCGCCACCGGCAACGCCGATCTGTCGCGCCGCACGGAAATGCAGGCCGCCAACCTCGAAGAAACCGCAGCATCCATGGAGGAGCTGACCTCCACCGTCCGCCAGAATGCGGAGTCCGCCCGCCAGGCAAACCAGCTCGCCATCGGTGCGGCCGGGGTAGCCTCGCGTGGCGGCCAGGTGGTGGAGGAAGTGGTCACCACCATGGGACAGATCCAGCAGTCCTCGCGTCGCATCGCCGACATCATCAGTGTCATCGATGGCATCGCTTTCCAGACCAATATCCTGGCGCTGAACGCTGCGGTGGAAGCCGCGCGTGCCGGCGAACAGGGCCGCGGCTTCGCCGTGGTTGCTGCCGAAGTCCGCACCCTCGCCCAGCGCTCGGCGGGAGCCGCCAAGGAAATCAAGTCCTTGATCGAGGATTCGGTCGAACGTGTTGATGAAGGCTCGCAGCTGGTGCAGCAGGCAGGCACCACGATGGGTGAGATCGTTTCAGCTGTGCAGCGTGTCACCGACATCATGGCCGAGATCTCGGCCGCTTCGCAGGAACAGTCGGCGGGTATTGAACAGGTCAACCAGACCGTGATGCAGATGGATGAAACCACCCAGCAGAATGCCGCGCTGGTCGAAGAAGCCACCGCCGCCGCCCGCGCAATGGAAGAACAGGCCAACCTGCTGGATCAGGCTGTGGCCGTGTTTCAGCTGAGCGCACAACCCGCTGCGGCCGCACATCCACAAGCTCTGGCACTGGCCAGCTGAGCGAACCGCAACCATGATCGATCTGGACAGCAACCAGCGTGACTTCGAGTTCAATGATCGCGACTTCCGTCGCGTCTGCGAGCTGATCCATGCCCGGGCCGGCATTGCGCTGGCCCCGGCCAAGCGCGACATGGTCTACGGACGTCTGTCGCGGCGGCTGCGCAACCTGGGCCTGCGCTCGTTCAAGGACTACCTGGACCAGCTGGAGCAGCATGGCGGCGATGAATGGCAGGCCTTCACCAACGCCCTGACCACCAACCTGACCTCGTTCTTCCGCGAACCGCATCACTTCGACAAGCTGCGCGAGGAGTTGCAGGCGCGTGCCGCGCGCGCGCCGCTGAAGCTGTGGTCATGCGCAGCCTCCACCGGCGAAGAGCCCTACTCCATGGCAATCACCGCCTGCGAGGCCTTCTCTTCGATGACGCCACCGGTGCGCATCATCGCCACCGACGTCGATACCCAGGTGCTGGCCACCGCCAGCCAGGGCGTTTACGCGATCGACCGGATCGCAGGCCTGGACCCGGCAATGAAGCGACGCTACTTCCAGCGCGGCAGCGGCCCGAACGAAGGCAAGTGCCGGGTTGCCCCGGCGTTGCGCGCCCTGATCGAGTTCCGCCCGCTCAATCTATTGTCCAACCGCTACGACGTGGGCGGACCGTTTGATGCGCTGTTCTGCCGCAACGTGATGATCTACTTCGACAAGCCCACCCAGCGCGGCATCCTCTCGCGCCTGGTACAGCATATGGACGATGACAGCCTGCTCTACACCGGTCATTCGGAGAACTACCTGCACGCCGCAGATCTGATCCAACCTTGTGGACGCACCTTGTACCGCCGCAGCCGCAGGAATGGCGCATGAAGAACCCGCAGCACTATCCCGATGAGGTGATGCGCTACCGCGACACGCGCTTCCAGACGATTGCCGCCAAGCTCCTGCCTACCCAGTACCTGGTGGTGGACGACGACACCGCCTTGACCACCATCCTTGGCTCGTGCGTGGCCGCATGCATCCGCGATCCCATCCTCGGCATCGGCGGCATGAATCACTTCCTGTTGCCCGAAGGCAACATCGGCGACGGTGCGCCCGCACGCTACGGCAGCTACGCGATGGAACTGCTGATCAACGACCTGCTCAAGCGCGGTGCCCATCGCAAGCGCCTGGAAGCAAAGGTATTTGGCGGGGCCAACGTGCTGAAGGGCTTTACCAGCAACCCGGTGGGCACCCGCAATGCGGAGTTCGTCCGCCAGTATCTGCGCGCCGAGCATATCCCGATCGTCGCCGAAGACCTGTGCGGCATCCATCCCCGCAAGATCTGGTTCTTCCCGGTCACCGGCCGGGTGGTGGTGCAGCGCCTGCCGCACGCACACGATGCCGAAGTGGTCGCCACCGAAACCGCCATCCGTGCCCGTCTGTCGCATACACCGGTCAGCGGTGGCGTGGAGTTGTTCGAATGATGTTGCAGGCGCCCTGCCGGGTATTGATCGTCGACGACTCGGCACTGGTACGCCAGGTGCTGACCGAGATCCTTGCTGCCGATCCGGCCATCGAGGTCGTCGGCACTGCAGCAGATCCGCTGTTGGCACGCGAGAAGATCAAACGGCTCAACCCGGACGTGCTGACCCTGGATGTCGAGATGCCGCGCATGGACGGGCTGGCATTCCTGGAAAACCTGATGCGCCTGCATCCGATGCCGGTGGTGATGGTGTCCTCGCTGACCGAGCGTGGCGCAGACACCACGCTGCAGGCATTGGCGCTGGGCGCGGTCGATTTCGTCGCCAAGCCGAAGATCGATGTTGCCCGCGGACTAGACGGTTACGCGGAAGAAATCCGCAGCAAGGTGAAGATGGCGGCCCGATCACGGGTACGTGCGATCGGCGGCAGTCAGCGTCGGCCGCCGCAGCGGCCCGCGACGTCAAGCAGCCTGGGCTTCCGTACCACCGATCGCCTGATCGCCATCGGCGCCTCGGCCGGCGGCACCGAAGCCCTGCGCGTGGTGCTGGAAACGATGCCCGCCGATGCACCGGCGATCGTAATGACCCAGCATCTGCCGGCCAGTTTCAGCACCGCGTTTGCCGAGCGCCTGGACCGGCACTCGGCCATGTCGGTGCGCGAGGCCAGCGATGGCGAGGCAATCCTGCCTGGGCACGCCTATCTGCCTGCTGGTGGACGTCACCTGCGGGTCATACGCGACGGTGCCCGCTGGCGATGCCGGGTCGATGACAGCGCACCGGTCAACCTGCACAAGCCTGCAGTCGATGTGCTGTTCCGCTCGGTGGCCCTCAATGCGGGCGCCAATGCGGTAGGCGTGATCCTTACCGGCATGGGTGAGGACGGTGCACGCGGCCTGCTGGAGATGAAGCAGGCCGGCGCAACCACCCTGGCCCAGGACGAAGCGAGCTCTGTCGTCTGGGGAATGCCGGGCAGCGCAGTGCGACTGGGGGCTGCGGATGAGGTGTTGCCCCTGGACAGGATCGCCGAACGCGTACTTGCGATCAGTCGCGGCTGAGATTGCCAGCCAAGATCGCTCGGCCAGATGTCAAATGATGACCTCCGGCTCACCCAGGGCGGCCAGCACCTCGATGTTGGCTGGCAATTCACTGGCGATGAACTGCGCGTTGGCGGTGACCTCGCCAGTTTCAACCTCGGCTTGCTCACACAGAAGCTCCACGCGCTCACACACACTCCGACGCCGGCAGCGTGACCGGTGATATCGAAAAAAACGGGGTGGAATGAGGGGGGTGTGGGTGGTGGTCGCAGCGGGGCCTGCGCGGTCGAAACGCTAACGGCGAACCAGGTCACTGCGCACACGCCGGCAAGCCAATGGCATCTGTTCGCAGATCGTCGAACGTCCCAACCGCTACCGGGCTGATGCCAACCCAGAGCTGATCAAACTGAAAATGGAGCTCTCTCAGACCAGCGAAAACCTGGTGGGCCGCGCCGACGTGGTCGAGCGCACCACGATTACCGCACCGGTGCGTGGCACGGTGAAAAACGTGCGCGTCAATACCGTGGGCGGTGTAATCCAACCTGGCGAGCACATCCTCGAAATCGTGCCCCTGGAAGACCAACTGCTGGTCGAGGGCAAGATCCGTCCGTCGGATGTGGCCTTCCTGCGTCCGGGCCTGCCGGCGACGGTAAAGATCACTGCCTACGATTACGGCATCTACGGCGGCCTGAGCGGCAAGGTCGAGCTGATCAGCCCGGACACCTTGAAGGACGAAGAGAAAGGTGGGAGCGGCCGCCCGGACAGCACCTACTACCGGGTCACCGTACTCACCGACAGGAGTGCATTGGAAGCCGGCGGCAAGGAGCTACCGATCATCCCCGGCATGATTGCCTCGGTGGAGATCCGTACCGGCGAGAAGACGGTGCTGGAGTATCTGCTCAAGCCGGTATTGAAGGCACGCGAGGCATTCCGCGAGCGTTGATCGCCTGCTGTGATTTGCCGCCAGCTTGCGTGGTCCGGGCAAGCACAGCGCGGCTGGGGCTCCCCAGGTACTTTCCGCCAAGAACGGTACCTCCCGGTCGCGCTGTGCTTCCCCGGGCCACGCAGGGTTTGTGGGAGCGGCGTCAGCCGCGAAGCTGGGATCAATGAGCAGCCGAATATTTCGCAATCTGACAGTCCTTTAGCTTCGCGGCTTACGCCGCGAAGCCAGGATCAACGAGCAACCGCACATCCTGCAATCTGATGGTCCGTCAGCTTCGCGGCTTACGCCGCTCCTACAAGGGCAAGCAATTTCTCAGGGGCGGGCTGCTGTAGGAGCGGCGTCAGCCGCGAAGCCGGGATCAATGAGCAACCGCACATCCTGTGATCTGACAATCCATCAGCTTCGCGGCTTACGCCGCTCCCACAAGCGCGGTGGGATTTGGCGGGCAACAAAAAACCCCAGCTTGCGCCGGGGTTTTCTGTTCAAGCTTTACTGCTCAACAACAACTCAGGCGTTGACCGAATCGGCGACGTCCTTGTAATCGCTGATCTGGTCGAAGTTCATGTAGCGGTAGATCTCGCTGCCGGCTGCATCCAGCACGCCAACGTCGGCCATGTACTCTTCCTTGGTCGGGATGCGACCCAGACGCGAGCAGATTGCGGCCAGTTCGGCCGAACCCAGGTACACGTTGGTGTTGCGGCCCAGGCGGTTCGGGAAGTTGCGGGTCGAGGTCGACATCGCGGTGGAGCCTTCGCGGATCTGCGCCTGGTTGCCCATGCACAGCGAGCAACCCGGCATTTCCATGCGCGCGCCAGCCGAACCGAAGGTGCCGTACACGCCTTCCTTGGTCAGCTCGGAAGCATCCATCTTGGTCGGCGGTGCAACCCACAGACGGGTCGGGATGTCGCGCTTGCCTTCCAGCAACTTGGCAGCGGCACGGAAGTGACCGATGTTGGTCATGCACGAACCGATGAACACTTCGTCGATCTTGGCACCGGCAACTTCGGACAGGGTCTTCACGTCGTCCGGGTCGTTCGGGCAGGCCACGATCGGCTCGTGGATATCGGCCAGGTCGATCTCGATGACGGCGGCGTACTCGGCGTCGGCATCCGGCTCCAGCAGCTGCGGGTCGGCCAACCAGGCTTCCATCTTCTCGACGCGGCGCGCCAGCGAACGGGCGTCCTGGTAACCCTCGGCAATCATCCACTTCAGCAGCGTGATGTTGCTGTTGAGGTATTCGATGATCGGCTCCTTGTTCAGGCGCACCGAGCAACCGGCAGCCGAACGTTCGGCCGAGGCGTCGGACAGTTCGAACGCCTGCTCGACCTTCAGGTCCGGCAGACCTTCGATTTCCAGGATGCGGCCGGAGAAGATGTTCTTCTTGCCAGCCTTGGCCACGGTCAGCAGACCGGCCTTGATCGCGTACAGCGGGATCGCGTTGACCAGGTCACGCAGGGTCACGCCCGGCTGCATCTTGCCCTTGAAACGCACCAGCACCGACTCCGGCATGTCCAGCGGCATGACGCCGGTGGCAGCGGCGAAGGCGACCAGACCCGAGCCGGCCGGGAACGAGATGCCGACCGGGAAACGGGTGTGCGAGTCGCCACCGGTACCGACGGTATCCGGCAGCAGCATGCGGTTGAGCCAGCTGTGGATCACGCCGTCGCCCGGACGCAGCGAGACGCCGCCACGGGTGGAGATGAACTCCGGCAGGGTGTGGTGGGTCTTGACGTCAACCGGCTTCGGGTAGGCAGCAGTGTGGCAGAACGACTGCATCACCAGGTCGGCCGAGAAGCCCAGGCAAGCCAGGTCCTTCAGCTCGTCACGGGTCATCGGACCGGTGGTGTCCTGCGAGCCCACCGAGGTCATCTTCGGTTCGCAGTAGGTGCCCGGGCGCATGCCCTTGCCTTCCGGCAGGCCACAGGCGCGGCCAACCATCTTCTGCGCCAGCGAGTAGCCCTTGCCGGTGTCGGCCGGCTGCACCGGCAGACGGAACAGATCGGTAACCGGCAGGCCCAGCGCTTCACGCGCCTTGGCGGTCAGGCCACGGCCGATGATCAGCGGAATACGGCCACCGGCGCGCACTTCGTCGAACAGCACGTCGCTCTTGACCTGGAATTCGGCGATGACTTCGCCGTTCTTCAGTGCCTTGCCGTCGTACGGGCGCAGCTCGACGACATCGCCGTGCTCCATCTTCGACACGTCCAGCTCGATCGGCAGTGCGCCGGCGTCTTCCATGGTGTTGTAGAAGATCGGGGCGATCTTCGAACCCAGGCACACGCCGCCGAAGCGCTTGTTCGGGATGAAGGGGATGTCTTCACCGGTGAACCACAGCACCGAGTTGGTGGCGGACTTGCGGCTGGAACCGGTGCCGACCACGTCGCCGACGTAGGCAACCAGGTTGCCCTTTTCCTTCAGCGACAGGATTTCCTGGATCGGGCCGCGCTTGCCGTCTTCTTCCGGCACGAACGGCGCGTCCGGGCGCTTGTTCTTCAGCATCGCCAGGGCGTGCATCGGGATGTCCGGGCGGGTGGTGGCATCCGGCGCCGGCGACAGGTCGTCGGTATTGGTTTCGCCCGGCACCTTGAACACGGTGATGGTCAGGCTCTGCGGCACTTCCGGCTTGCTGGTGAACCACTCGGCATCGGCCCAGCTCTGCAGCACGCCCTGTGCATTGGCGTTGCCGGCCTTGGCCTTTTCCTGCACGTCGTGGAAGGCATCGAACACCAGCAGGGTGTGCTTCAGGCCTTCAGCGGCGATGGCGCCCACTTCGGCGTCGTCCAGCAGCTGGATCAGCGGCGCGACGTTGTAACCGCCGAGCATGGTGCCCAGCAGTTCGGTGGCGCGCGCACGGCTGATCAGTGCGTTCTTCTCGCTGCCGAAGGCGATGGCGGCCAGGTACGAGGCCTTGACCTTGGCGGCGTCATCGACGCCGGCCGGCACGCGGTTGGTGATCAGGTCGAGCAGGAACTCGGCCTCGCCAGCCGGCGGGTTCTTCAGCAGCTCGATGACGTCGGCCGTCTGCTGTGCAGTCAGCGGCAACGGCGGGATGCCAAGCGCGGCGCGCTCGGCTACGTGGTGGCGATAGGCTTCCAACATGACAACTCCCGGGTGTAACGGTTAAAGAATGGATGGGCTCTCAGGCTTGCGGCACGATCAGCTTCAGGCCCTTGAAGTAGTCGCGATAAAACGTGTCGTTCCAGGTGATCAGCCCGTCGCACTGCAGCAGTGCATGCGCACCCACCATGAAATCGTCGATGCGGCGGGTATCGCCGCTGCGCTGCCGGTGGCGGCGATGCATCTCGCCGGCCCGCAACGCGGATTTGGCTTCCAGCGGATTGAAATGGACGCCCATTTCTTCCAGCGCTTCCTGCACCTCGGCGCCGCCGCGCAGCGAGGCGCAGATCTCCGCCAGGGTGGTACCGCACACGACTACCCGCCCGCCGACCAGCGCCTGCCGCAGGCAGGCTTCCACCGCGTCGGCGCGGGGGCCATCGCTGAGCAGTTCGATCAGGACCGGGGAGTCGACCGCGATCATGCCGAGTCGGCCTCGTCACGGACGGTGCGCACGGCCTGCTCGGCCGAGTCGAAACCGTCCAGCGCGAACTTGCCGCGGGCACGGGAAATGGCGTCGTCCACGCTCTTGCGCAGGATGATGCGGCTGCCGTCCAGCTCCACCTTGAGCTGGGTGCCCTTGGTCAGGCCCAGGGCGTCGCGTACGGCCTTGGGCAGGGTGATCTGCCCGCGTTCAGCTACGGTGGCTTCCATGGGACCTCCAATGAAGTATGTACGAATTATACATACTTTGAAGGGCATACCCTAGCCAAGCCCTGCGCAGCCGGCCCACGGTAGGCTGCGCTTCACCTGTAGAGCCGAGCCATGCTCGGCTGGGGCTTTCCCGGCAATGCCCGCCCTATAGACTGTCTCTTATACACATCT